>NZ_JBHZDA010000116.1:0-21413 GCF_042755665.1 Streptomyces sp. NPDC059142 | reverse complement strand
GGGGGCGGGGGCGGGCCCGGCCCCCGCCCCCCGCGCGGGGGGGGGCGGGCGCGCGGGGGGGGGTCGCGGCGGTGGGGGGCGCGCCCCCCGCGCAAGAACGCGGCGCGGGTCCGGCGCGGCAGCGGCCCGCCGGGCCGGGGCGTGTCGGGCCGGGGCGTGTCGGGCCGGGGTGCGCCGGGCGGCGGTCGCCGGGGCGTCGCGGTCGGTACCAGCCCGGCCAGCGCCGCCAGATGGTCGAGCATCCGCCGGTGCAGCACCGGACGCCAGCGCGCGAGCGCGGGCCGCTCGTCGACGAAGGCGAAGACGCGCTCGTACGCGGCGAAGACGTCCGGCGGCCCGGCCGGCTCCGCCGCTTCGTACCGGTGGCGCAGCCGTACGCAGACCCGGTCCAGCGTGGCGATCGTCCCGGCGGTCATCAGCGCGGGACAGGTCCAGGCGAGGTCGGCGTGGCACCCGGGAGGGAAGGCGAGCCCTTCGCGTACGACGAACTCCCTGCGGTACACCTTGTTCGCCGCGCTCATCAGATACGTCAGCAGCCCCGGCCGGTCGGCCAGTTCGAGTGCGGCGGGGCCCCGCCGGGCGAGCGGCGCGGCGAAGGCGGCCCGCACGGTCTCGCCGGTCCGGTCGTAGGTACGGACGTAGTCGTGGACGAGGATGTCGGGGCCCCCGGTCTCCCGGAGCCGTTCCCCGATCCGGCCGAGCGCACCGGGGACGAGGGTGTCGGCGCCGTCGAGGAAGAGCACGTACTCCCCGGTGGCGCGGGCGAGCCCGGCGTTGCGGGCCGGTCCCGGGCCCGCGGGTACGGGGAGCAGGACGGCGATGACCCGGGGGTCGCGCGCGGCGGACTCCGCGATGAGCGCGGGGCAGGCGTCGGCCGATCCGTCGTCCACCGCGATGAGTTCGAGGTCGTCGTGGTCCTGGCTCAGCACGGACTCCAGGCACTGCGTCAGATACGCCTGGACCTGGTGCGCGGGGACGATGACGCTGAACCGGGGCATGGCCCGGCAACGCGCGCTCCGCCCAACGGGTTACGCGGGCCGTGGCATTCGGGGGACGGGCGGCGTATCCGGCCTCAATCCGGTAGGTGTTGGGGAAAGGGAGAGGGCCGGTCGGTGTCCTCAGGACACCGACCGGCCCACCCGTACGTCAACCGCGTTCAGCGCGCCGCTACTTGACGGCTCCCGCCATCACGCCCTGCACGAACTGCCGCTGGAACGCGAAGAACACGGCCAGCGGGATCACCATCGAGACGAACGCCCCGGGAGCCAGGACGTCGATGTTGTTCCCGAACTGCCGTACCTGCTGCTGGAGCGCGACCGTGATCGGCGGGTTCTTCGAGTCCGCGAAGATCAGCGCCACCAGCATGTCGTTCCAGACCCAGAGGAACTGGAAGATGCCGAGCGAGGCGATCGCCGGCCCGCCGAGCGGCATCACGACCCGGGCGAACAGCCTTATCTCGCCCGCGCCGTCGAGCCGCGCCGCCTCCAGCAGCTCCCTGGGGATCTCCGCGAAGAAGTTGCGCAGCAGGAAGATCGCGAAGGGCAGACCGAAGGCGACATGGAAGAGGATCACGCCGAAGGTCGTCTCGAAGATACCGATGGCGCCGAACAGCTTGGCGACCGGGACGAGCGCGACCTGCACCGGGACCACCAGCAGCCCCACGACCGCCAGGAACCACCAGTCGCGGCCGGGGAAGTCCATCCAGGCGAAGGCGTACCCGGCGAACGAGCCGATCACCACGACCAGGAGCGTCGAGGGGACCGTGATCATGATGGTGGAGAAGAGCGAGTTGGTGATGATGTCGTTGTCGAGGAGCCGCGTGTAGTTCTCGGCGGTGAGCTGCGCGGGCGCGGTGAACACCTTCCACCAGCCGCTCGCGTTGATGTCCGCCGAGTCGCGCAGCGAGGAGATGAACAGGCCGATCGTCGGCATCAGCCAGAACAGGCCGACCAGGACCAGGAAGACCCGGGCCGCCCCGCCGCCCGCACGCGCCGCGATCCGGCTGCCCAGGGACGCCTTCGCCGGATCCGTGGGCGCCGCGTCCGCCGCCGTGCGCGCCGGGCCGGAGCCCGGTTCGGGACCGGGGTCCGCGTCCGACGCCGTCGTCGTGGTCATCGTCGCGTCTCCCTTCGCATGCGCCGTACGTTGAAGAGCATCACCGGGATCACCAGCAGGAGCAGCAGTACGGCGATGGCGCTGCCGACCCCGAGATCCGCGTCCGTGCCGAACGACGAGCGGTAGAGCTGGAGCGCCAGCACGTTCGCGTCGGCCTGGGACGAGCCCGGTGGGATGATGAAGACCAGGTCGAAGATCTTCAGCACATTGATCATCAGCGTCACCATGACGACCGCGAGGACCGGGGCCAGCAGCGGGACGGTGATCCGGCGGAAGACCTGCCATTCGGTCGCGCCGTCCACCCGGGCCGCTTCCATGAGTTCACGGGGCACGCTCGCCAGCCCCGCCGCGATCAGCACCATCGCGAACCCGGCCCACATCCACAGATAGCTGCCGATGATCGCCGGGGTGACCAGGGTGGGCCCGAGCCACTCCACGCCGTTGTACGGCTCCTTGAAGTTGGCCGCGGGGAGCCGGAGCTGGGCCCCGTCGGCCGCGGCCGGCAGGCTGAACGTCCCGTCGGCGCCCGCGGTCGCGGAGGCCACGACCTTGCCGTCCTTGACCGCCTCGACCTTGAGGCTCCTGAGCCCCAGCTCCTTCGGGTCGATGACGTTCGGCTTCCCGCCGCCGCCCGGGGTGAAGTCCAGCCAGGCCGTGCCGGTGACCCGGCCGTCCTCCGTCTTCGCCGCCTTCGCGGGCTGCGCGTCGGAGGGCATCTTCGCCGGGGCGACACCGACCAGCGGGAGCAGCACCTCCGTACCCGCCGCGACGGGGTCCTTGGTGACGAACGAGCCGCCGCCGCCCGCCTTCAGCGGATGCACCGGCAGCGGATGCGCCTTCGGATACCCCGCCGACTCGCTGAACGTGTCGTGGACCCCGACCCAGACCGCGTTGGCGACCCCGCGGGCCGGGTCCTGCTCGTACACCAGCCGGAAGATGATGCCCGCCGCGAGCATCGAGATCGCCATCGGCATGAAGACGATCAGCTTGAACGCCGTTCCCCAGCGCACCCGTTCGGTGAGTACGGCGAAGATCAGACCCAGCGCGGTGGCGACGGTCGGGGCGACCACCACCCAGATCGCGTTGTTCTTGACGGCGGTCAGGATGGTGTCGTCGGTGAACAGCTCCACATAGTTGTCGAATCCGGCGAAGTTCGCGCCGGACTTGTCGAAGAACGACCGGTAGACCGAGAAACAGATCGGGTACACCACGAGCGCGCCCAGCAGCACCAGCGCGGGCAGCAGGAAGCCCGCCGCGACGAGCTTGCGCGTACCGGTGACGCTTCTGGGTCCGCGCCCCTTGGAGGGGGCGGGGGACGTGGGGGACGGGTCCGCCGGGGCGGACGCGGGGACGGGCGGCGGCGTGGCGCCGCCCTCCGGGGTCGCCGTCGTCACCGCGTCAGCTCTTGTACGCCTTGGCCGCGGCGGCTTCCAGCGCCTGCTGGACCCCGGCCACGTCCTTCGGGTTCTTCAGGAAGTCCTGGAGGGACTTCCACTCGCCCTTGCCGGGCGTACCGCCGAACGACTGCGGCATCTGGTCCGACATGTCGAAGCGGAAGTCGTCGCCCGCCGCGATCAGCGCCTCGGCTATGCCGCGCTGCACGTCGTTCGGGTACGCGGCGAGGTCCAGCGACTTGTTCGGCGAGACGAAGCCGCCCGCCTCCGCCCAGATCTTCGCGGCGTCCGTGGAGGCCAGGAAGGTCAGCAGCGCCTGCGCGCCCTTGGTGTCCTTCAGCGCCACGGCCGCGTCGCCGCCCGTCACCACCGGCGAGTCGGCGCCGACCGCCGGGAACGGGAAGACCTTCGCGTCCGTACCGATCTTCGCGTCCGTCTCCCCGATGTTGACGCCGACGAAGTCCCCTTCGAAGACCATCGCGCCCTTGGGCTGGTCACCGCCGGTGAACGTCTGCGTGACCGAGGCGGGGAACTCCGTCTGGAGCGCGCCGTCCGTACCGCCCGCGATCAGGTTCGGCTTGCCGAACAGCTCGCCGAGCGTGGTGAGCGCGTCCTTCACGGACGGGTCGGTCCACTTGATCTCGTGCTTCGCGAGCTGGTCGTACTTCTCCGGGCCCGCCTGGGAGAGGTAGACGTTCTCGAACCAGTCGGTGAGGGTCCAGCCGTCCGCGCCGCCGACCGAGACGGGCGTGACCCCGGACGCGGAGACCGTCTCGGCGGTGGAGAGGAACTCCTTCCAGGTCTTCGGGACGGAGGCGCCCGCGTTCTCGAAGGCGGCGTTGTTGTACCAGACCAGCGACTTGTTGGCGGCCTTGAAGTACACGGCGTACTGCTCGCCGTCGACCGCGCCGAGGTCCTGCCAGCCCTTGCCGTAGTTCTTGGCGAGCTGCGCCTTGGCCTCCGGGCCCGCGGGCTTGGCCCACTTCTTCTCCACGGCCTGCTGGATGGCGCCGACCTGCGGGAGCATCGCCACATCCGGCGGGCTGCCGCCCGCGATCTTCGTGCCGAGGAAGTTGACGATCGGGTCCTGGGCGGGGACGAAGGTGACCGTCGCCCCGGTCCGCTTCTCGAACTCGGTCAGGACCTTGGTGAAGTTGGCCTGTTCGGCGCCGGTCCACACCGCGGCGACCTGGATCTTCTCGCCGTCCAGCTTGGGGAGTTCGACCGTCACCGCGGCGGGCTTGCTCGCGCTGCCGTCCGAGCCCGAGCCCTTGCCGCTGTCGTCGGAGTCGCCACCGCAGCCGCTGAGGGCCAGGGCGCCGACGGCGGCGAGGGCGACGGCGGCCCGGCGGGTCCCGTGGACCGTCCTGCCGTCGCCACCGGTACCCATGCCCTGGCCAAGCGCCTTGGATGCTCTGCGAGTTGTGCGCATCACTGCCCCGTTTCTCTCCCGTATGCGTACGGATCTACGCGCGTGGGACCGGCATCGCGGCATGACGTAGCGGCGCTGCTCTCGTCCCGTGGGCACAGTCCTACGCCGCGTGACGGAGGGCCGCAATACCGGGCCGGGTGTGAACGTTCCAATCGTGATGGGCTCGTGACGTGGGCAGGAAGGCGAAAGCGGGCGCTCTGATGATCTTTCGGGATGTCCCAGCGTCTCAGGGGTGCGCGGGGGTCAGTGGTGCCAGCGGTACGGCGTCGACGGAGCGGGCGGCCCGCTCCAGCGCGCTCGCGAGCAGCGCCAGGTCCGTCGGCCCGTTGCCCAGTTCACGCACGGGCCGGCGGGCCGGCGGATCGCCCATCCGCTCCCACTCCACCACCGTGACCGTCGGCCGCTGCGTCGCCGTGCGCGGGATACGGCCGGTGACCCGGCCGCCCTGGAACGGGGTGACCCGGCCGTCGGGATGGCCGAGCCTGCCCCGGCCGGGCGCGGGATCGTCCGGCGCGGGCTCGGCCGGGGGCGTGTCCAGCACGACGCGCAGCCGCGCGCCCTGCGCCAGCTCCGTGTCGACCGTGCGCTCCGGGCAGGCCGAGGCCGCCACGAGATGGACGCCGAGGCGCTCGCCGTCCCGCGCGACCGCCTCCAGGGCCCGTACGACGGAACCGGCGGAGGGCCGCCCCGGGCTGCCCAGCGAGGGCGCGACCAGCGCGTCGTAGTCGTCGACCAGCACGACGAGGCGGGGGAGCGGCGCGCAGTGCGCCTCCGGGGTACGGGCGGGGGCCCGGCCCTGGCTCCGGGACTGCTCCCGTGGCTGTTCCCGCGCCTGCTCCCTGGTCTGTTCCCTCGTCTGTTCCCTCGTCTGTTCCCGGCCCAGGGCCTGGCCGTGGGCCGGGGTCCGCTCCTGCGGCCGGCCGGTGCGGGCCGTGGCGGCGCTCTGGTGGCGGAGCCTGAGCGTGCCGCCGCCCAGGGTCTCGCCGGAGCGCTGCTCGCCCGTGCGCTGCTCGGCCGCGCTCGGGGCGCGCTGGCTGATCAGCCGCTCGGTGACCTGCTGGGCCTCCCGGGAGTCCCGTACGTCCCGCGGGTCCCGTACCTCCCGGGGATCCCGGTCCTGGGCGTCGTAGCGCTCCCGTGGGTCCCGCTGCTCGTCGCGGGCGCCGTTGTGCCACTCCGTGAAGTCCAGCCGCCCCAGCAGCTCCGCCCTGCGCTTCAGCTCACCGCCCAGGGCCTGCGCGAACTGCCGCATCCTGACCGGGTCCGACGCCACCAGATGCTCGGTCACATGCGGCAGCTCCGTACAGACCGAGAGCCCTTCGCCGCGCTCGCCCCCGGCGCCGTCGACCAGCAGCAGCCCCAGCCGGTCGGGACGGTCCGCGGCGGCCAGGGAGGCGGCGATGGAGCGCAGCAGCTCCGTACGGCCGCTGCCCGCGGGACCCTCGATCAGCAGATGCGGGCCCTCCTCCGTCAGATCGACGCTCACCGGACCGCGCGGTCCCGCGCCCAGGACCGCCGTGCACTGCCGGGTGCCGTCGGCGGCCGACGCCCAACGGGCCATCAGGGACGCCGGGGTGGCGCGGGCGAGCCCCAGCTCGTCCAGGAGCCTGGCCGAGCGCGGCAGCGCCGCGGCGGGCCTGCTCCGGCCGCTCACGGCGGCGCGCAGCGGCGCCAGCGCCCGGCCGAACCGCTCGGCCCAGGCGGGCGAGACCGCGTCCACCACGGCGAGCGTGCCGTGCCCGGCCGGCTGCCCCACGGCCGTACGCAGCAGCCGCAGCGTGGTGGCCACATCGCCGCTGAGCAGGGCGACGGCCCCGCAGTCGCGGAAGGGCAGCGAGGCGGCGCACGCCGTCTCGTAGGTCGCGGCGACCGGCGAGAGCGGCGAGGCCGACTCCGTCTCGGCGAGACAGAGCAGATGGATCCCCGCGGCGGCGCCGCCGCCCGCGAGCCGCGCCGTCGTCTCGCGCAGCGCGGCGGAACCGGGGTCGCCGTCCACGATCACCAGCGTGTACGGGCCGTCGTGGCGCGCGGCGGCCTCCGTGACCGTCCACGGGTCGGCCGAGGCCCAGCCGGGTCCCAGCGGGCCGTCGTCGAGCCGGCGCGTCAGCTCCGCCGTCCTCGCGGCCGCCTGCTCCCCGTCGTACGCGAGCAGCAGCCGGCAGTCCTGGCCGTGCCCCGGCCGGACGTGCGGCAGCCAGCCGAGCCAGCTCCAGTCCCGTCGGCGCTCCGCCAGGCTCCGCGCCCGGTCCGCGCTGATCAGCACGATCTCCAGATCGGCGGGCGCGTGCAGCGCGGCGAGCTGGGCCACCGTCCAGCGGGCCAGCCCCGTCAGCCGCTCCCTGGGGCCCGCCAGCCCGAGCGAACCGGCCTCGCGCAGCCCGACCGTGACCGGGACGAGCGGCAACTGCCGGGTGCCGTCGGAGGACGGGCGGTCCGCCGTGCCCAGCCGGACGGCGAGCGCCTCGGCGTGACGGCCGCCCCGCTCCCACAGCCGGGGGCCGGGGCCGAGCGCGGTCAGCAGCACCGTGGCCGGATCGGGCCAGGTCTCGGGGGAGAGGCCGCGTCCGGTGGCCGTGGCGGGACCGCCGGTGCCCGGCTCGGACCCGGGCAGCTCGTCGCCGCGGCTGCCCGCGAGCCGCCGCGCCCAGGCGCCTATCCCGCCGCGCCGGCGGGTGGTGGTCAGGTCCGGCGGCTCCGTACCGCGCGGCGGGGTCTCCTGGCGGCGCGAGCCCGGGGTCCTGCTGTGCGCCTGCGGTTCCTCGTGCGCCGCCGGGTCCGCGTCCCGGCCGGAGGCGGCCGGTCTGCTGTGGCCGCTGTCCTGGGAGGCGTACGGGGTCCGCGGGGCGGCCCCGGCGAGCGGGGACCGGCCGCCGTAGTGGGTCTCGGCGCTGCGCGGGTCGGGCACGCGCGGGGCGCCCGGCGGATTGCCGTACTGGGAGCCGCCGTACTCGGGACGGGAGCCGCTGTGGGTGTCGTACGTCCCCGCGTCGTAGGCCGCCCGGTCGTACTGCGGGCCGGGGATCCGGGTGGACGATCCGGCCGCCGCCGGGTCGTAGGCGTGGGCCCGGGAGGAGCGCCCGCCGGACTCCTCGGGCGCGCCGCCCGGCGCCGCACCGGCGCGGTCGCCAGGACCCGCGCCGTACGGGAGCGCTCCCGGAACGGAGCCCGTGACCGCGCTCCCGGTCCTCGGCGCCGCCCGGCCGGCCCCTTCGGTGTCCTCCGCGCTCTCCGTGCGGTCCCTGTCCGGGCGGGTGATCCGCAGATGGCCCTCGCCGTCCGACGCCGTCGCCAGCGCGGCCGTACGCTCCCCGCCCGTGAGGCGCAGCGCCGACTCGCCGATCCGCAGCAGCGCGCCGGGGGCCAGCCGGACCGGGCGGTCGCCCACCCGGGCGCCCTCCAGCGTCGTCCCGTTCGTGGAGTGCAGGTCCGCGACCGTGACCCCGCCGTCCTCCGCGACCGTCACCGCGCAGTGCAGCCGTGAGACGTCGGGGTCGTCCAGCGGCACATCGGCGTCGGCCGAGCGGCCGATCCTGATCTGTCCGCCGTGCAGCAGATGCACCCCGCCCGCGTCCGGGCCCGCGACCACATGGAGCTGGGCGGGCGCGTCCTCCGTGGGGACCTCGCTGTCGCCCGGGACCTGGAGCGAGAGCACCGCCCCGTCGATCAGCGGCGGCTCGCCCAGGGCGCAGCGCTGCGGGTCGAGCCGTTCGCGGCCGGAGTAGAGGGTGACGGTGGCGGGCGCGTCGGGGCCCGAGACGGCCGTGGCGAGGCCGGAGGCGACGGCGGCCAGCGCCGTGCCCGCCGGAGCCGTGACGAGTACGTCACAGGAGCGCCCTGCGGCATGGCCGCTTCGCGGCGCGAGGACGGTCAGCCGGATCTGCATCGCCGTCAGCGGTCCCTTCTGCGCGGGGTGCCCGGCACGGGGGGAAGCCCGGTGATCTCCCCCCACGCCACGCACGGACGCGTCGTCCGGTACAGGTCGGCACGGGGCGGCGTGAGTCCCCCACTCCACACGTCACGTGCTTGAGGGCATCTTCGCACCTGCCGCTGACAACACGCCCGGGTACCGGCAACAAGTGATCTTGAATAGTCGGCTGTTGGCGCAAAAGTGCCTGCTTGGGCGCTTCTTCGCAGCGGGTTGGGACCGGGTGTGATGTCCTCGGCCGCACCGCGCGGCAACCAGCCGTACGATGCCTGCGTCTTCCTATCGAACACGAACCGACCTGATCGCGATCCGATCAGAAGCGGAAACCGGGACGGAGGCCCGCGACGGTGGACGGTTGTCCACACCCCGGCCTGCGAAACCACCGGCCGGTTTAAGGTGGGTCGGAAGCACGGCCCCGCCGCGCGATGATGATCACGACCAGCGAGACGACCACGATCAGCAGGGAGCGCATGACGTGCGGCCCGTAGGCAGCAAGTACCTGCTCGATGAGCCGATCGGACGCGGCGCCACGGGCACCGTCTGGCGAGCCCGTCAGCGCGAGACCGCGGGGGCCGAGGCGGCCGTGGCGGGCCAGCCCGGCGAGACCGTCGCGATCAAGGTCCTCAAGGAGGAGCTGGCGAACGACGCGGACGTGGTGATGCGCTTCCTGCGCGAGCGCTCCGTCCTGCTCCGCCTGACCCACCCCAACATCGTGCGCACCCGCGACCTGGTGGTCGAGGGCGATCTCCTCGCTCTGGTGATGGACCTGGTCGAGGGCCCCGACCTGCACCGGTACCTCCGCGAGAACGGCCCCTTCAGCCCGGTCGCCGCGTCGCTGCTGACCGCCCAGATCGCGGACGCGCTCGCCGCCAGCCACGCCGACGGCGTCGTCCACCGCGACCTCAAGCCCGCCAACGTCCTGCTGAGGAACGACGGCGAGCGGCTGCACCCGATGCTCACCGACTTCGGCATCGCGCGCCTCGCCGACTCCCCGGGACTGACCCGCACGCACGAGTTCGTCGGCACGCCCGCCTATGTCGCGCCGGAGTCCGCCGAGGGCCGACCGCAGACCTCCGCCGTGGACATCTACGGCGCGGGCATCCTGCTGTACGAGCTGGTCACGGGACAGCCGCCGTTCGCCGGCTCGACCGCGCTCGAAGTGCTCCACCGCCACCTCAGCGAGGAGCCCCGCCGCCCCAGCACGGTGCCCGAGCCCCTGTGGACGGTCATCGAGCGCTGCCTGCGCAAGGACCCGGACCAGCGGCCCAGCGCCCAGAACCTGGCCCGCGCCCTGCGGACCGTCGCCGCCGGGGTCGGCGTGCACTCCACGCCCGCCCAGGTCGACGCCGCGCTGGGGGTCGCCGCGCTCCTCGCGCCCGACCCGTCGCCCGCGACCGTCCCCGGGATGCCCGGCGCCGCCGACCCGACCCAGGTCCTGCCGAGCAACGCCGCGTCGTACGACCCGGCGGCGGCCACCAGCGTCCTGCCGTCCACCGGGCCGGGCGGCCCCGGCGCGGGGCCCGGCGGCGCCGACCCGACCGCGATGATGCCGCCCGTACCGCAGGATCCCGAGGGCCCGCACCCCTGGCAGGGCCAGTTGCAGGCCGCCCGCGACCGCAACGAGCAGACCCAGGTCCAGTACCTCGACCCCAGCCAGGACCCGCTGCGCCGCCGCCCCCAGCGCCCGCAGGGCCCCCGGCAGCAGCCCCAGCACCAGCAGCAGCGCCCGCCGCAGCCGCCGCCGCAGCACCAGCAGCAGCGGTACGCCCCGCCCCCGCAGCAGCAGCACCAGCCCCAGCAGCGGTACGCACCTCCGCAGCCGCCGCCCCAGCAGGAGCCCCGGCGCCCCGAGCCCCGGCAGCCGCGCGAGCCGCGCCCGCCCCGGCAGCGCAGCGCGAACCCCATGCACATCCCGGGCCTCGGCTGCCTCAAGGGCTGCCTCTTCACGATCATCCTGTTCGTCATCGCGGGCTGGCTCGTCTGGGAGCTGACCCCGCTCCAGGACTGGATCGCCGAGGGCAAGAGCTACTGGACGGCGATCGGCGACGGGATCTCCGCGGTGACGGACTGGTTCTCCCAGTTCAGCGGCTAGGACCGGGCGGGAGTGAATCCGAGGGGACGTATCCCCTCGGACCGCCTCATTTCCCCCCTGGGTACGGGAGTTGATGGCGACCGGCGTACGGAACGGCCCGACTTCCGCGTACTTTGATGGGCAACGCCAGCCGCTGAGGGAGCAGTCTTGGCACGGAATATCGGCAGCCGGTACACCGCCCATCAGATCCTGGGGCGGGGCAGCGCCGGCACGGTGTGGCTCGGCGAGGGGCCCGACGGCCCGGTCGCCATCAAGCTGCTGCGCGAGGACCTCGCCTCCGACCAGGAGCTGGTCGGACGCTTCGTCCAGGAGCGCACCGCCCTGCTCGGGCTCGACCACCCCCGGGTGGTCGGTGTCCACGATCTCGTCGTGGACGGCAACGACCTCGCGCTCGTGATGGATCTGATCCGGGGTACGGATCTGCGCACCCGCCTCGACCGCGAGCGCAGGCTCGCCCCCGAGGCGGCGGTCGCCATCGTCGCGGACGTCGCGGACGGGCTCGCCGCCGCGCACGCCGCCGGGGTGGTCCACCGCGACGTCAAGCCGGAGAACATCCTGCTCGACATGGAGGGCCCGCTCGGCCCCGGCGGCGCGCACCCCGCGCTGCTCACCGACTTCGGTGTCGCCAAGCTGATCGACACCCCCCGGCGCACCAAGGCCAGCAAGATCATCGGCACGCCCGACTATCTGGCACCCGAGATCGTCGAGGGCCTGCCGCCCCGCGCGGCCGTCGACATCTACGCCCTGGCCACGGTCCTGTACGAGCTGCTCGCCGGGTTCACCCCGTTCGGCGGCGGCCACCCCGGCGCCGTACTGCGCCGCCATGTCACCGAGACCGTCGTCCCCCTGCCCGGCATCCCCGAGGAGCTGTGGCAGCTCCTGGTCCAGTGCCTGGCGAAGGCCCCGGCGTCCCGGCTGCGCGCCTCGGAACTGGGCGCGCGGCTGCGCGAACAGCTTCCGCTCCTGGCGGGCATCCCGCCGCTGGACGTGGACGAACCGGACGCGGAACCCACGGAGCAGCCGCACGAGGAACCGGGCACGGCCGCCGAGGAGCCGCGCCGCAGGGGCGCGGTCCCGCTGGTGCCGGGCGCGGCCCCGGACTCCAACCGGGACACCCATACGAGCATGCGCGTCCCGGCCCCCGACGAACTGGCGGGCGGCGCCCGCGGCACGGCCCGCGCGCCCCGTTCGCCGGGCCAGCGCCGTCCGGGCAGCGCCCGGCACAAGGCGGAGGCGGTCCGCAAGCGCCGCATCACGCTGGGCGCGGCGGCGGTCCTGCTGGTGGCCGCGCTGGGCGTCGGCGGCTGGCTCGCCGCCGGCGGCGACGCCGCGGACGGCACCCCCCAGGACTCGAAGCAGACCACGTCCCCGGTGCCCTAGCCCCGCCCTGAGGCCGGCCGCCGGCTCTTCCGTGGGCTTTTCCCCGCCGTCGACAGCGGCACAAGGCGCCCCGGAGGGGAACCGAGCCCTCAAAAAATAGGGGTTAGGCTGGTGCCGTGGCAGTCGTCGATGTATCCGAAGAGCTGAAGTCCCTCTCCTCGACCATGGGGTCGATCGAGGCCGTCCTGGACCTGGACAGGCTGAGGGCCGACATCGCCGTGCTCGAGGAGCAGGCGGCGGTCCCGTCCCTCTGGGACGACCCCGAGGCCGCGCAGAAGATCACCAGCAAGCTGTCGCACCTCCAGGCCGAGGTCCGCAAGACGGAGGCGCTGCGCGGGCGGATCGACGACCTGGAAGTGATGTTCGAGCTGGCCGAGTCCGAGGACGACGCGGAGGCGCGCGCCGAGGCCGAGGCCGAGCTGGAGTCGGTGCGCAAGGCGCTGGACGAGATGGAGGTCCGTACGCTCCTGTCCGGCGAGTACGACGAGCGCGAGGCGCTGGTCAACATCCGCGCCGAGGCGGGTGGCGTGGACGCCGCCGACTTCGCCGAGCAGCTTCAGCGCATGTATCTGCGCTGGGCCGAGCGGCACGGCTACGGCACCGAGGTCTACGAGACGTCGTACGCGGAGGAGGCCGGCATCAAGTCGACCACCTTCGTCGTGAAGGCGCCGTACGCGTACGGCACGCTCTCCGTGGAGCAGGGCACGCACCGGCTGGTCCGTATCTCGCCGTTCGACAACCAGGGCCGCCGCCAGACGTCCTTCGCGGGTGTCGAGGTGCTGCCGGTCGTGGAGTCCAGCGACCATGTCGAGATCGACGAGTCCGAGCTGCGCGTGGACGTGTACCGCGCCTCGGGCCCGGGTGGTCAGGGCGTCAACACCACGGACTCCGCGGTCCGCATCACGCACATCCCGACCGGCATCGTCGTCTCCTGCCAGAACGAGCGCTCGCAGATCCAGAACAAGGCGAGCGCGATGAACGTCCTCCAGGCGAAGCTGCTGGAACGCCGCCGCCAGGAGGAGCAGGCCAGGATGGACGCGCTCAAGGGCGACGGCGGCAACTCCTGGGGCAACCAAATGCGTTCGTACGTCCTCCACCCGTACCAGATGGTCAAGGACCTGCGGACGGAGTTCGAGGTCGGTAATCCGCAGGGTGTGCTGGACGGGGAGATCGACGGATTCCTGGAGGCGGGAATTCGCTGGCGCAAGCAGCAGGACAAGTAAATTCACGCTTTGTCGACAAGGGAACTGCCGCCCGATGGGCGGCAGTTCCCTTTTACGTCACAGTTGCATCCCCGCACGCCGGACAACTCCCGTGATTTCGGGCATCGCACGCGCAACGACCTTGACGCGTATATGAAAAACGGGAACTCTGGCGCGTGGCACGCGTATATCCGGGGCGCGTGAGACGCGGGGGCGGCGAACACGGACCCCCAGCGGCCGCGGCTCCGGACGGTGCACCACTGACGAATGAGCTACTGGGGGTAGCAAACAGATGACCAAAAAGACGCGGATCCGCGTGGCGCGTGTGGCGGCCGGCGCGGTAATCGCCGCGGGCGCCTCGCTGACCATCGCGGGCGCCGCTCAGGCCGCCGGTATCGGCGTGTCCGTCGAGACGGGCGTGGTCGATGTCGGCCTCGGTATCAACGACACGTCGGGCGGCACGACCGACGGTGGCGGCGACCCGGGTGGCGTCGACAGTGGCGGCACGACGGACGGTGGCACCACGGACGGTGGCACGACCGACGGCGGGACCACGGACGGTGGCACGACCGATGGTGGTACGACCGACGGTGGCACCACCGATGGCGGTACGACCGACGGCGGGACCACGGACGGCGGGACCACCGACGGTGGCACGACGGACGGTGGCACCACGGACGGTGGCACGACCGACGGCGGGACCACGGACGGTGGCACCACCGATGGTGGTACGACCGACGGCGGGACCACGGACGGCGGGACCACCGACGGTGGTTCGACCGACGGCGGCTCCACCGACGGCGGCTCCACCGACGGTGGTACCCCCGGTTCACCCCCGGGCGGTTCGACCGACGGCGGTTCGACCGACGGTGGCTCCACCACCGGCGGTTCCACCGCCACGGGCGGCTCCGCCACCGGCGGCGACAACGGCGCCGGCACCTGCACCGTCGACCTCGACGGCGCCGCGTGCACCGACAACACCTCCACCGACAACGCCGGCTCCAAGCCGGTGCAGCAGGGTGAGGCCAAGGAGGAGCTGGCGGAGACCGGCGCCGCCGAGACCTCGTTCCTGCTCATCGGTGCCGCGACCATGATCGCGGGTGGCATCGGCTTCCGGATGCTGCCGCGTCTGGTCGGCGGTGGCCGCACCGCCGTCTGACCTCACTCCACGGTCGCGGGGCCGTGGCGGAGCGTGACCGCCTGACGGCGTGAGCGCCCCGCCGCGGCGGAGACCGGAGCGCGGAGCGCGGATCACGGCAGACGGGCCCGGGCGCGATGCCCGGGCCCTTCGTCCTGCTCGTCCGGCTTCTTCCACTCGTCCCGCACGCGTGTGCGCGATGTCACGCCGGCTGGTACGTCGCGACCAGCGCCATCGCCGCGAGCAGCACCACCACCAGGGTCAGCAGCGCCACCGGGCTGAGTCCCCCCAGGGGGCCCTGCTGCTCCAGGCGCTCCCGGTGTGCGCGGCACACCCGGCATCTGCCCTCGGTGACCGGTCCCGCGCAGTTGGCGCACACCAATCGGTCGTAGGTCATGCGCATCCCTCCTCACCGCGCGGCGGAGCCGCATACAGCGTCTGTCCGCTCAACGCTCGGGGGAACACGACCGTTCCCCACCCCCACTGTGCCAGTTTCCGGCCGGTTCGGCGCGGCCGGACGGTTTCCGGCCGGGCCTTTACCGGTGGCGGCGCTCCCGTATCCGTGATAAATCGCCCAAGCCGGTCCCTGTCGACGCCGGGAACGGCCGTACGCGGACCCCGTGAGGGGCCCGAGTTCGGATGCGGACTGCGCGTGCCAGTCGGGTTCGCGTAAGGTCTCGCTCACCTACTCCCGGCCGACCGTGGTGTGCACCCGTGATCCGATTCGACAACGTCACCAAGACCTATCCGAAGCAGAACAGTCCTGCCCTTCGCGATGTCTCCCTCGAAATCGAGAAGGGCGAGTTCGTCTTCCTCGTCGGCTCCTCCGGCTCCGGAAAGTCGACCTTTCTCCGACTGCTCCTGCGCGAGGAACGCACCAGCCACGGCATGGTGCACGTCCTCGGCAAGGACCTCGCGCGCCTCTCCAACTGGAAAGTGCCGCAGATGCGCCGTCAACTCGGCACGGTCTTCCAGGACTTCCGGCTGCTGCCGAACAAGACCGTCGCCCAGAACGTGGCGTTCGCGCAAGAGGTGATCGGCAAGCCGCGCGGAGAGATCCGCAAGGCCGTCCCCCAGGTCCTCGACCTCGTCGGTCTCGGCGGCAAGGAGGACCGGATGCCCGGCGAGCTGTCCGGTGGTGAGCAGCAGCGCGTGGCGATCGCGCGCGCCTTCGTCAACCGCCCCATGCTGCTGATCGCGGACGAGCCCACCGGCAACCTCGACCCGCAGACGTCCGTCGGCATCATGAAGCTGCTGGACCGTATCAACCGCACCGGTACGACTGTCGTGATGGCGACCCACGACCAGAACATCGTCGACCAGATGCGCAAGCGCGTGATCGAGCTGGAGAAGGGCCGTCTCGTGCGTGACCAGGCACGTGGCGTCTACGGATACCAGCACTGACCACCGGCGTTCCGCCCGCTCGCGGGAACCGAGCCGCCGAGCCCCGCGTCACCGCCTCACCGAGCATTGAGTACCGAAAGCTGAAAGGACGCCATGCGCGCCCAGTTCGTCCTGTCGGAGATCGGCGTCGGTCTCCGTCGCAATCTCACGATGACCTTCGCGGTCATCGTCTCCGTAGCCCTCTCGCTCGCCCTGTTCGGCGGCGCGCTGCTCATGCGCGAGCAGGTCAGCGTGATGAAGGACTACTGGTACGACAAGGTCAACGTCTCCATCTTCCTCTGCAACAAGAACGACGCGGCGACCGCGCCCAAGTGCGCCAAGGGCGCGGCCACGGGTCAGCAGAAGGACCAGATCAAGGCCGATCTGTCCAAGATGGACAACATCGTCGAGACCGTCCACTACGAGACGTCGGACGAGGCGTACAAGCACTACAAGGAGCGGTACGGCGACACGCCCATCGCCGCGACGATCACCCCGGACCAGATGCCGGAATCCTTCCGGGTGAAGCTGAAGGACCCTGAGAAGTACCAGGTGGTCGCGACCGCGTTCGCCGGGCGGGACGGGGTGGAGTCCGTCCAGGACCAGCGGAACATCCTCCAGAACCTCTTCGACCTGATGAACGGCATGAATATCGCCGCACTCTGTGTGATGGCGTTGATGCTGGTCATCGCGTTGATGCTGATCGTCAACACCGTGCGGGTGTCGGCGTTCAGCCGGCGCCGGGAGACCGGGATCATGCGGCTCGTCGGCGCGTCCAGTTTCTACATCCAGATGCCGTTCATCATGGAGGCCGCGTTCGCCGGGCTGATCGGCGGCGGGGTCGCCTGCGTGATGCTGCTCCTCGGCCGGTACTTCCTGATCGACCACGGTCTGGCCCTCGCCGACAAGATGCAGTTGGTCAACTTCATCGGCTGGGACGCGGTGCTCGCCAAGCTTCCGCTGGTGATCGCGATCGGTCTGCTGCTGCCCGCCGTGGCCGCTTTCATCGCGCTGCGCAAGTACCTCAGGGTGTGACAAGCGCCCTTGGCGTGGTGGCGACAAGCACCGTCCGGCCGGGTCGCGTTGTCCTAGACTCAACGCCATGTCCGGTTCCGAGTCGCCTCAGAGTGCCCGCGGTTTACGCCGCGGGGCGGCCCTGACCTTGGTGTTCGCGACCGTGCTCGCCACGGCCGCCGCCACGAACTCGCTGCCGCGCAGCGGCGGTGAGGCCCCGTCCGACCCGGCCAGGCCCGTCTCCTCGACGGTCGACCGGGACGAGGTCGCTCGGGCCGCCGCCGACGCCATGGCCAACGGCACCTCGGCCACCGAGGCCGCCGAGGAGGTCGTCAGCCGCAGCGGGGACCGCTGGGGCGCCGTCTACGACAAGCGGGAGTACGAGGAGTTCCGGCAGTCCCTCGACGGTACGTACACGGGCGTGGGGCTCTGGGCGCGACGGACGGCCGGCGGTCTGGTCGAGGTCACCCGGGTCCAGCCGGGCGGGCCCGCGGGGACCGCAGGGATCGGCGCCGGGGACATCATCCGGGAGATCGACGGCCGGGGCGTGGCGAAACGCCCGGTCACCGAGGTCATGGCGCTGCTCCGCGGCGAGCGGACCGGCACGTCCGGCGCCTCCCGCGAGAGCGCCGTGGGCACCCGGGTCGCCCTCGGTCTGGACCGGGACGGCCGGCGCTGGACCGAGCAGCTGCGCCGCGCCCGGCTCACCACCGAATCCGTCACGGTCGACACGATCGACGGCGGCGCGCTGCGGATCAAGGTCGGCGCGTTCACCAAGGGCACCGGCGAGCGGGTACGGGACGCGGTCCTGGAGGCGCCGAAGGGCGCCGGTGTCCTGCTCGACCTCCGGGGCAACGCGGGCGGACTGGTCAGCGAGGCCGTCCTGGCGACCTCCGCCTTCCTCGACGGCGGTCTCGTCGCCACGTACGACATACGGGGCGAGCAGCGCGCGCTCTACGCGGAGCCCGGCGGCGACACCGAGCGGCCCGTGGTCGTGGTGGTCGACGGCGGCACGATGAGCGCGGCCGAGCTGGTCACCGGCGCCCTCCAGGACCGCGGCCGGTCCGTCACGGTCGGCACCAGGACCTTCGGCAAGGGCTCCGTCCAGATGCCGAGCAAGCTCCCCGACGGCTCGGTGGCCGAGCTGACCGTGGGCCACTACCGCACCCCGGCCGGCCACGGCGTGGACGGCGAGGGCGTCACCCCCGACCTCCAGGTCGGCGAGGGCGCCCAGGAGCGGGCCAGGACGGTGCTGAGCGGACTCGGCGGTACGGAGTAGGACCCGCGCGACCCGGGGACGGGGCCCCGTCGCCCACCCGGTCCGTGCCGCGTAAAGGAGTTGCGCGGGGGTGCGAAAATGGGGAGACCATGGCTAAGGAAAAAGGGCGCAAAATCATTGCGCAGAACAAGAAGGCGCGGCACGACTACCTCATTCTCGACACCTATGAGTGCGGTCTCGTGCTCACCGGCACCGAGGTGAAGTCCCTGCGCCAGGGGCGTGCCTCCCTGGTGGACGGCTTCGTGCAGATCGACGGGCACGAGGCGTGGCTGCACCATGTGCACGTCCCCGAGTACACCCAGGGGACCTGGACCAATCACAGCGCCCGCCGCAAGCGGAAGCTGCTGATGCACCGGGCCGAGATCGACAAGCTGGAGTCGAAGTCGCAGGAGACGGGGCACACGATCGTGCCGCTCGCCCTGTACTTCAAGGACGGCCGGGCCAAGATCGAGATCGCGCTGGCGAAGGGCAAGAAGGAGTACGACAAGCGTCAGACGCTCCGCGAGAAGCAGGACCGGCGCGAGACGGACCGGGCGATCTCGGCGGTCAAGCGGCGCGAGCGCGCCTGACCGGGCGGCCGGCGCGCGGGGCGCGGCGGGCGGTGCCCCGCCGGGGAATGGACTGGCCCCCGGACGCGTTGGTCACGTACGATGGGCCGTGCACCCCACAGAGGGTGCACGTTTGAAAAATAAACATGGGGATGATCGGTTTCGACAGCGGATGTCGAAGCAGGGGAAGCGAGTCGAGGAAGCGGCAATGATCTCGTAAACCATATGTCGCAAACAATAATCGCCACTTCTAAGCGCGATTCCTCCGCCTTCGCCCTCGCTGCCTAATTAGCAGCTAGCGAAGACTCTGCGGAGTGTCAGCCCGGGGCTGTTCCCGACCCGGATCCTGGCATCAGCTAGGGGACTAAACTTCTGGGCCCGGTCACGGGGTCGAGAAGGAAATCAAACAGTGACTGAGCCCGTCGGAGACTTGTCCGTGTGATCTCCGGGGCCGAGAAAATCATAGCGGACTGCACTCGGAGAAGCCCTGGTTCCGCACCGTTGGACGCGGGTTCGATTCCCGCCATCTCCACAATTCCCATGTGAGACGAAGGCCCCACCGCTCCGGCGGTGGGGCCTTCGTCGTGTTCGGGGCCGTGGCCAGAACACCGGCCGGTGGACGCGGCCGACGGCCGGGAATATAGAGAAAATATGGGCCGGGCCCCGGCGGGTATAGCCGACGACGCCATGATGGCGCACGGTGGCTATCCGAAGGGAATTGATCCATGGCTGATGTCAGGAACGACCAGGGATTCGACCGCGATGGCGAACTTCGACGGCTCAACCGGGAAACGGTCGAGACGTACATGCGCACCACGGGAGAGGACCGCCTGCGCAGGCATCTGCTCTTCACCGAGGACGGCAGCGGCGGTCTGTGGACCACCGACACCGGGGAGCCCATCGTCATCAGGGGCCGGGACCGGCTGGGTGAACACGCGGTGTGGTCGCTGCGGTGCTTTCCCGACTGGGTGTGGTTCAACATCGAGGTCTTCGAGACCCAGGACCCCAACCGGTTCTGGGTGGAGTGCGACGGGGAGGGAAAGATCCTTTTCCCCGGCTATCCCGCGGGGCACTACAAGAACCACTTCCTCCACTCGTTCGTGCTGGAGAACGGGAAGATCAAGCAGAACCGCGAGTTCATGAACCCGTTCGAGCAGCTGCGGGCGCTCGGCATTCCCGTACCGGAGATCAAGCGGGAAGGGATCCCCACCTGAGGGCCGTGCGCCGGTCGCTCGCCGCGGGGGCCCGTCGCTCCGGCGTACCCCGCTCCCGCGCGGGTCGCCCCGCCGCCCGTCACCCCCTGTTCCGCCGCTCCCTGTTCCGTTGCTCCGCCGTTCCGTCGTTCCGCGGTCCGTCGTCGCGGTTCCTGAAGGAGGTTTGCGCGCTGTGAAAGCCATGATCGCCTGGTGGGATCTCCAGCAGTCCGACCAGACCATCGATTCGATGCGGGACTTCCTCCGCGACGAGGCCGTGGAAGCCTGGGCCGGGGTGCACGGGCTGCCGCTCAAGCTGTGGATAGCGGACCGGGAGAACGACCGCTGGGGAGCGGTGCTCCTGTGGGAGTCCGCGGAGGCCGCGGCCCCGCCCCACCCCCGCAGCGCCGCCGAGCTGATCGGCTATCCCCCCACCCACCGGACCTGGTTCGACATCGAGGCCGTGGTCGAGGGCGTCCACTCCCTGCCCGCCCTGGCCGGGCTGGGTCTGGCCCTGGAGAACTGACGTGAGAACCGAAGCGAACGGCACGACTCCGAGGAGAGGCGTATGAGCGGGACCCAGCAGGAGACCCTTCCGCAGACCACCGACCCGCTGCCGCCCGAGTTCGAGGCGCCGCCGGCCGATCCGATCCCGCTCCTCCGCGCCTGGCTGTCGGCCGCCGCCGACGGCGGTGTACGGGAGCCGGGCGCGCTGGCGCTGGCCACGGCCGACGCCAAGGGCCGCGCCTCGAACCGGATCGTCCAGCTCGGGCGGGTGACCTCCGACGGCTTCGTGTTCACCACGCACACCGGCAGCCGGAAGGGGCGCGACCTGGACGAGACCGGCTGGGGGTCGGGCGTGCTGTACTGGCGCGAGCTGAACCAGCAGATCGTGCTCAGCGGCCCGGTCACCCGGCTGCCCGACGCCGAGTCCGACGCGCTGTGGAACGCCCGCCCGGTCGAGGCACAGGTGATGACCTCCGCCTCGCGCCAGAGCGAGCCGCTCGGCGATGTCGGGACCCTGCGCGCGGAGGTCGGCCGGCTGACCGGCCTCGGCGGGCCGCTGCCCCGCCCCGGCACCTTCGCCGGATACCACCTCGCACCCGACCAGGTGGAGTTCTGGCAGGGCAGCAAGGACCGTCTGCACGGGCGGCTGCACTATCTGCGCGTCGACGGCGGCTGGGAGACCTCCCGGCTCCAGCCGTGAGCCGCCGCACCGGCTGAGACGGGCCGGAACCGGTTGGGACGGGCCGGAACCGGTTGGGACGGGCCGGAACCGGTTGGGACCGGCAGAACGGCAAGGGGCGCCCGGCCACCA
>NZ_JBHZDA010000115.1:16635-22598 GCF_042755665.1 Streptomyces sp. NPDC059142 | reverse complement strand
GCCCCGTACGCGAACGTACGGGGCACGGCCCTCGGCCGGCCGGTCGGCGTGAGCCGTGCGGCGGTTACTTGCGGATCAGGCTGCGCAGCACGTACTGCATGATGCCGCCGTTGCGGTAGTAGTCCGCCTCACCCGGGGTGTCGATACGGACGACCGCGTCGAACTCCACGCCGGTGTCCGTCGTCACCTTGACGGTGCGCGGGGTGGTGCCGTTGTTCAGCTCCGTGACGCCGGTGAACGAGAAGGTCTCCTCGCCCGTCAGGCCCAGGGACTGCGCCGAGGCGCCCTCCGGGTACTGGAGCGGGAGCACGCCCATGCCGATGAGGTTCGAGCGGTGGATGCGCTCGTACGACTCGGCGATGACGGCCTTCACACCGAGCAGCGCGGTGCCCTTGGCGGCCCAGTCGCGGGACGAGCCCGAGCCGTACTCCTTGCCGGCCAGGACGACCAGCGGGATGGACTGCTCGATGTAGTTGCGCGAGGCGTCGTAGATGAACGAGACCGGGGCGCCGTCCACGGTGAAGTCGCGGGTGTAGCCGCCCTCCGTGCCCGGCGCGATCTGGTTGCGCAGGCGGATGTTGGCGAACGTGCCGCGGATCATGACCTCGTGGTTGCCGCGCCGGGAACCGTACGAGTTGAAGTCGCGGCGCTCGACGCCGTGCTCCGTCAGATACGTGCCGGCCGGGGTGTCGGCCTTGATCGCGCCGGCCGGGGAGATGTGGTCGGTGGTGACCGAGTCGCCCAGCTTGGCCAGGACACGCGCGCCCGCGATGTCCGCGACCGGCGTGGTCTCCATCGTCATGCCCTCGAAGTACGGGGGCTTGCGGACGTAGGTGGACTGCGGGTCCCACTCGAAGGTGTTGCCGGTGGGGATCGGCAGCGCCTGCCACTGCGCGTCGCCCGCGAAGACGTCGGCGTAGGACTTGTTGAACATGTCCTCGCCGATGGCGTTGGCCACCACGTCGTTGACCTCGGCCTCGGTGGGCCAGATGTCCTGGAGGTAGACGGGCTTGCCGTCCTGGTCGGTGCCGAGGGCGTCCTTGGTGATGTCCACCTTCATCGACCCGGCGAGGGCGTACGCGACGACCAGCGGCGGGGACGCCAGGTAGTTCATCTTGACGTCGGGGTTGATCCGGCCCTCGAAGTTACGGTTGCCGGAGAGCACCGAGGTGACGGCCAGGTCGTGCTCGTTGACCGCCTTGGAGACCTCCTCGGGCAGCGGGCCCGAGTTGCCGATGCAGGTGGTGCAGCCGTAGCCGACGAGGTTGAAGCCGACCTTGTCGAGGTACGGGGTGAGGCCCGCCTTGTCGAAGTAGTCGGTGACGACCTTCGAGCCCGGGGCGAGGGTGGTCTTGACCCACGGCTTGCGGCTCAGGCCCTTCTCGACCGCCTTCTTCGCGACGAGCGCGGCGGCCACCATCACGTACGGGTTCGACGTGTTGGTGCAGGAGGTGATCGCGGCGACGGTGACGGCGCCGTGGTCGATCTCGTACGTCGAGCCGTCGGGGGCCGTGACCAGGGTCGGGCGGCTCGGCACACCGTTGGCGGAGGCCGGGGCGTCCGAGGCCGGGAAGGACTCCTTGCCCGCCTCCTCGTCCTCGGAGACGTAGTTGCGCACGTCCTCGGCGAACTTCGCCTTGGCCTCGGCCAGGATGATGCGGTCCTGGGGGCGCTTGGGGCCCGCGATGGAGGGGACGACCGTGGAGAGGTCCAGCTCCAGCTTCTCCGAGAAGTCGGGCTCGGCGGCCGGGTCGAGCCAGAGGCCCTGCTCCTTCGCGTACGCCTCGACGAGGGCGACCTGCTGCTCGTCCCGGCCGGTCAGGCGCAGGTACTTCAGCGTCTCGTCGTCGATCGGGAAGATCGCGGCGGTGGAGCCGAACTCCGGCGACATGTTGCCGATGGTGGCGCGGTTGGCCAGCGAGGTGGCGGCGACGCCCTCCCCGTAGAACTCGACGAACTTGCCGACGACGCCGTGCTTGCGCAGCATCTCGGTGATCGTGAGGACCAGGTCGGTGGCGGTGGTGCCGGCGGGCAGCTCACCGGTCAGCTTGAAGCCGACGACGCGCGGGATGAGCATCGACACGGGCTGGCCGAGCATCGCGGCCTCGGCCTCGATGCCGCCGACGCCCCAGCCCAGCACGCCCAGGCCGTTGACCATGGTGGTGTGCGAGTCGGTGCCGACGAGCGTGTCGGGGTACGCCTGGCCGCCCCGGACCATGACCGTACGGGCCAGGTGCTCGATGTTGACCTGGTGCACGATGCCGGTGCCCGGCGGGACGACCTTGAACTCGTCGAAGGCGGTCTGGCCCCAGCGCAGGAACTGGTAGCGCTCGCGGTTGCGGCCGTACTCCAGCTCGACGTTCTGCGCGAACGCCTCGTGCGTACCGAACTTGTCGGCGATGACGGAGTGGTCGATGACCAGCTCGGCCGGGGCCAGCGGGTTGATCTTCGCCGGGTCGCCGCCCAGCTCCTTCACGGCCTCACGCATGGTGGCGAGGTCCACCACACAGGGCACGCCGGTGAAGTCCTGCATGATCACGCGGGCCGGCGTGAACTGGATCTCCTGGCTCGGCTGCGCCTGGGAGTCCCAGGAGCCGACGGAGCGGATGTGGTCGGCGGTGATGTTCGCGCCGTCCTCGGTGCGGAGCAGATTCTCCAGCAGCACCTTCAGGCTGTAAGGGAGGCGTGCGGAGCCCTCGACCTTGTCCAGCTTGAAGATCTCGTACGACTCGTCGCCCACGCGCAGCGTGCTGCGGGCGTCGAAGCTGTTCGCCGACACGACAGTCTCCTTCATCAATGTGCACGTACTACGTCATGCTGCCGCCTCGGCTGCTCACCGATCCGCTAAGGTAAGGCTTAGTTAGGTAACCCTTACCGATGGGCGGCCGCGGTACGCCTTCGGGCAGATATCTCGATGTCGAGATAACTCTAGTACATGACCGCTGCTCGGTCATGCCCAGGTGCGGTCGACCGGCCTCCGACGAGGCTCCGGACCGGGCGCGCGGCCGACAGCCCGCCTGTCACCGGCCGCGCCCCGGGCCATTCCTTTGCGCGCGCACGAGGGCCGCCGACAGCCTGGAAGGCTTTCCGCCGCGCGGCCATTTCATGGAGAGCGTCCCGAACCGCCGTCCACGTCAGGCCGGTCGGTGCCGCGGACACGTCGCGGACGACTCACGGACGAGTCGCCGACGAAGGACGCGCAGGAAGGGGGCGTCGCCGTGACGCGGCGAACCGCTGGGAGGGTCCGGCGACCCTGCCGCTGCGCGGTGCCCACTGCCGCGCGGGCCGCAAGGTGCGCTCCCACACCGAGGAGCGGCAGCGGTGGGCCAGGTCCGCCGTTCGCGAGGAGCGGTACGCGGGCCGCCGCGAAACCCGGCGCGCGGCCACCGAGGAGAACGGCGACCGGCCCCGCCCCGGCCGGAGAGGGGTGCCGCCCCGTCAGACCGGCGCCGCTCGGCCACCCGTACGGCCGTACCCGGGTGGCCGAGTGGCCGCGTCGGCCCCACGATGGGGCGGTGACGCTCCGACAGCCCACCCCGGAAGAGCACTTATCTCACATCTGAGATAACCTGCCGCCATGGCAGACGACTACCTCGTACGCATCGGCAAGCTCATCCGTGACGCCCGGCAACACCGGGGATGGACACAGAGCCAACTCGCCGACGCATTGGCCACCAGCCAGAGCGCCGTGAACCGCATCGAGCGCGGCAACCAGAACATCAGCCTTGAGATGATCGCGCGCATCGGTGAGGCGCTCGACAGCGAGATCGTGTCCCTCGGTTACGCGGGCCCGATG
This sequence comes from Streptomyces sp. NPDC059142, assembly GCF_042755665.1. Classification (NCBI taxonomy): domain Bacteria; kingdom Bacillati; phylum Actinomycetota; class Actinomycetes; order Kitasatosporales; family Streptomycetaceae; genus Streptomyces; species Streptomyces sp. NPDC059142. Next base: position 18,802 of record NZ_JBHZDA010000115.1, on the reverse strand, counting down.
CATCTGCGGGTGGTCGGCGGACGCCGGCTCTCCGGTGCCATCGACGTCAAGACGAGCAAGAACGCGTGCGTGGCGCTGCTCTGCGGCTCACTCCTCAACAAGGGACGTACGGTGCTGCGCCGGGTCGCGCGCATCGAGGAGGTCTTCCGGCTGCTGGAGGTACTGAACTCCATCGGCGTCCGCACCCGCTGGATCAACGACGGCGTGGACCTGGAGATCGTGCCGCCCGCCGAGCTGGACATGGAGGCCATCGACGCGGAGGCCGCCCGTCGCACCCGCTCCATCATCATGTTCCTCGGCCCGCTGCTGCACCGGATGGACACCTTCCGGCTGCCGTACGCGGGCGGCTGCGACCTCGGTACGCGCACGATCGAGCCGCACATGATCGCGTTGCGCCGCTTCGGTCTCGACATCGCGGCGACCGAGGGGCTCTACCACGCCCAGGTGGACCACTCCGTCTCGCCGGACCGCCCGATCGTTCTGACCGAGCGCGGGGACACCGTCACCGAGAACGCCCTGCTGGCCGCCGCCCGCCACGACGGCACGACCGTCATCCGCAACGCCTCGTCCAACTACATGGTCCAGGATCTCTGCTTCTTCCTGGAAGCGCTGGGCGTACGGGTCGACGGCATCGGCACGACGACGCTGACCGTGCACGGCGTGCCCTCCATCGACGTGGACGTGGACTACTCCCCCTCCGAGGACCCGGTCGAGGCGATGAGCCTGATCGCCGCCGCCGTGGTCACCGAGTCCCAGCTCACGATCCGCCGCGTGCCGATCGAGTTCCTGGAGATCGAGCTGGCGGTGCTGGAGGAGATGGGCCTCGACCACGACCGTACGGCCGAGTACTGCGCCGACAACGGCCGTACCCGGCTGGTGGATCTGACCGTACGGCCCTCGAAGCTGGAGGCGCCGATCGACAAGATCCACCCGATGCCGTTCCCCGGCCTGAACATCGACAACGTGCCGTTCTTCGCGGCCATCGCGGCGGTCGCGCAGGGCCAGACGCTGATCCACGACTGGGTCTACGACAACCGCGCCATCTACCTCACGGACCTCAACCGCCTCGGCGGCCGCCTCCAGCTCCTCGACCCCCACCGCGTCCTGGTGGAGGGCCCGACCCGCTGGCGCGCCGCCGAGATGATGTGCCCGCCGGCGCTGCGGCCCGCGGTGGTCGTGCTCCTGGCGATGATGGCGGCGGAGGGCACGTCCGTCCTGCGCAACGTGTACGTCATCAACCGGGGGTACGAGGACCTGGCGGAACGACTCAACTCGGTGGGCGCGCAGATCGAGATCTTCCGGGACATTTGATAGGCAGATGCCGCCGCACCCCGTCTGACCTGCGTTGAAGCGGGTCAGGATGGGGTGCGGCGGCATCTCTGGGACTTCTCTGGGACTTTCGGCCCGCGGCGGGCTGCGGGCCACGCTCAAGAGACTCTTCCGACCGTCGCAGCCAGTAGGGCTTTGTCAGGTGGTGTCGTAGGGCTGCCATGGGGTGGGTTGGCGGCAGGTGGGGCAGGTCCCGGTCCAGGTGGCTGACAGGTGTTGGAGGAGGGCCAGGGCCTGGTGGAGGGTCAGGCCCTGGCAGGGGCTTTTGGGCAGGACCTCTGTTCGGTCAGGAAGAGGTGGGCGGCGGTGACGAGGGTGACGTGGCGGTGCCGGCCGGTGAATGAGCGGCCCTCGAAGTGGTCGAGTCCCAGGGTGGTCTTCAGCTCACGGTAGTCGTGCTCGATGCGCGAGCGCAGTTTCGCGAGCCGGACCAGGTCACGGGCGGGGATGTCGGCCGGGAGGTTGGAGATCCAGTACGTGACCGGCTCGTTCTCCCCTTCGGGCCATCGGGCGGTCAGCCACCGCGGTGCGATGACACCGTCCGGGGCGGGTTTCGGGCGGCGGCCGGTGAGACGGACACGCAGGAAGACGAAGCGGGCGGACATGGCGGCTTTCGAGCCTTTGCGCCAGGTGACCGCGACTGCCGTGTCGCGTCCTGCGGCCAGGACGTGTTCACGCAGGCTGACCGGGCGGGTGCGGTAGCGGGGCAGCGGATGCGGTCCGCGCCCGCTGTAGGGCGGCTGGTGCGGCACGGCCGGCTCGGCGTGGGCGGTCATTTTTACCAGCCCGGGCCCCGACCCCGGGGGGGGGCCGGGGGGGCAATAACGAAACAGACATA
>NZ_JBHZDA010000115.1:8628-16625 GCF_042755665.1 Streptomyces sp. NPDC059142 | reverse complement strand
CCTGTTGTGGGGCGGGGGTTGGGGCTGGGCCGGCTCGGGGTGGGCGCTAATTTTAACCACCCCGCCCGCGACCGGTTGCTGGGGCCCGGGCGCTCTTTCCCGAACGTCGATCAGGCTCTCCGCGCCTTTCTCCACCGGCGCCCCCACGACAGCGACGCGGGCCGCTCGGACCTGCGCATCGTGACGGCGGCTCCTTCCATGCCGTCCGCCGCCTCGACGGCCGGAGTCCGACCGGTGGCGGGCCCTCGTCCTCCCAGTTCCGGCCGGCTCACCTTCCTGACACCGGCAGCGCCGGTGTCAGCGGTCACAGCCCCGAGGTGTCGTGCGGTTCGACGAGCCCGTGGTGGTGGGCGAACCGGACGGTGTGGACGCGGTCCCTGAGCCCGAGCTTGGCGAGGACGCGTGAGACATGGGTCTTGACGGTCTGTTCGCCGACGTACAGCTGGTCGCCGATCTCGGCGTTCGAGAATCCCCTGGCCATGAGCAGGAACACCTCGTGTTCGCGCGCGGTAAGGCGTTCGAGGCCCGGCGCCCGGTCACGCGCCGGGGGAGCCGGGGCGAGGGCGTCGGCCAGCCGGGGCGCGAGGCGGCTGGTGATGGAGGGATCCAGGTAGGTGTCGCCGCGAGCCGCGACGCGGATCGCGGTCACGAGTTCGTCGGGCGGCAGGCTCTTGAGAACGAAGCCGGCGACCCCCGCCGACAGCGCCGAACGCAGGTAGTCGTCGGTGCCGAACGAGGTGAGCAGGATGATCTTCACGTTCCGGTGTCCTTCGGACCGGATGCGGCGTGCGGTGGCGAGGCCGTCCAGCCCGGGCATGCGGACGTCCAGGACGGCGAGGTCGGGAGCCAGGGACGTGACGGCCTCGACGGCGCTGCGTCCGTCGCCGACGTCGGCGACGCATTCCATGTCCGGCTGTGCGTCGAGTACGGCCCGGAAGCCGGAGCGGAACATGGCGTGGTCGTCGGCGATCACGATGCGCAGTGTCACCGGGCACCTGCCAGCGGGATCGTCACGCTCGATTCCCAGTAGTCCCCGTCCGTGGTGACGCCGAAGGTCCCCGATCCGCCCAGCGCCTCCGCCCGCTTGCGCATGCCACGCAGACCGAGCCCGGACCCCGGCGGTGAGGAGACGCAGGGTGGGTCTGCCGCCGCGGGGGCGACACGGTTGCGTGCGGTGAGAGCCACGCAGCCGTCGTGGCAGTCGAGTTCGACCCGCGCCGCCCGGCCGTCCCCGTGCCGTAGAACGTTCGTCATCATCTCCTGTGCCACCCGGTACACCGTGATGTCGACTTCCTTCGTGAGTGGCGGCGGTGAGCAGTACACGACGAACGTCACGTGCAGACCCGAGGCACGCAGACCGGTGAACAGCTCCGGCAGCATCGTGACTCCGGGCTGGTCGGTGGAGTCGCTGCCGTCGTGCAGCAGGGACAGCAGCCGCCGAAGGTCCGTCATGGCCGCCTGGCCGGACTGCTGTACCGCGGCGAGCGAGGTGTGAACCGGGCTGTCACCGGGGACGGCCGTCCCGGTGAGGTTCAGCCGGGCCGCCGTCGTGTGGACACCGATCGCGCTGACGTGGTGGGAGATGACGTCGTGCAACTCGACCGCGATCGTCTCGCGTTCCTTCGTCACCGCGGCGGCGATCTCGGCCTCCGCATCGCGCAGCGTGGCCTCCCGCTGCCGGCGCAGCTCCTCCACATGCTCCTTACGGGCGGTGGTGTAACGGCCCACCAGCCACGGCAGCAGCGTGTTGGCCGCGACGACACCGAGCACCGTCACCGGAGCGGTGAGACCGGTGATGACCACCGAGACCAGGATTCCGACGCACACCGTGATCAGCGCGGCGGCGGAGGACCGGCCGCGCAGCCACGCGCCGGCCCGGTAGGAGCTGACCAGTTGGCCGGCCGTGCTCGGATTGCGCCCCGGCATCACGAACGCCAGGGCGACCCCCACCGCCGCGTGCGTGACGGCGACCCAGCCGGACAGTCTCGGTGCGGACGCGAGCGCGACGTCGGCGGCGATGACCACGGCCAGCAGGACGGGCGTCCACGGGCCCGGATCCGGGCCCCGCGTGAGGAAGTTCAGGCCGTCGACGGCGGCGCACATCAGCGCGACCGACACGGCCTGGCGGGCCAGCGACCTCTGCGCGGCGTGCGCTGTCGGTCGAGCCGTCCACGGGCGGATCCATCCAGCCGCGGCCAGGTTCACAGTGCGGGACATCCGGCCATTGTGCCGGGGCGAAAGGGGGCCGGCGTCACTCTCCGGAGGGACAGACGATCACCGCCCGGTGTGACGCTTCGGCAGCCGCACACCCCTAGCTTTCCCGGCATGCGTTCTTTCCCTCACCGCCGTCGCTCTCGCGTCGTGGCGGGCATCGCCGCCGCGCTGCTCGTCCTGGCCGCCGTCATCATGTGGCCGGACTCCACCGTCAGAGTCCCGCGGGGTGCCGCGCCGGACTCGCTGACCATGAAACCGTGTTCCTACGACACCGAAGACGGCTCCGTGGCCGCCGACTGCGGGACTCTCGTCGTCGCGGAGAACCGGCGCGACTCCGGCTCCCGGCTGATCGCCCTGCCGGTCGTACGGATCCGGGCGGCCTCGGAGCCGGCCGGTGAGCCCGTCTTCCGGTTCGGTGGCGGGCCGGGACAGTCCAACATGGACTTTCCGCAGGCAGGCCGCCTGGCGGAGAACCACGACGTCGTGCTCGTGGGCTACCGCGGCGTCGACGGCTCGTCCCGCCTCGACTGCGACGAAGTGACGAACGCGCTCCGGTCGTCGGCGGACATGACCGGCGCGGAGAACCTGCCGCACACCCGCCGGGCCTTCGAGCAGTGCGCCGACCGGCTGCAGCGCACCGGCGTCGACCTGACCGGCTACTCGGCGGTCCAGCGCGTCGAGGACATGGAGTCGGCGCGCAAAGCGCTCGGCTACCGGCGGATCAACCTGCTCAGCTCCAGCGCCGGCACCCGGACCGCGATGGTCTACGCATGGCGCCACCCCGACGCACTCCAGCGTTCGGCGATGATCTCGGTCAACCCACCCGGACACCTGTTCTGGGACCCCCGCATCACCGACTCGCAGTTCGAGCAGTACGCAGACCTCTGCCGGGCTGACCGCGCCTGCGACGCGAAGACCTCCGACCTCGCCGCCACCATCCGGTCCCGGGTCGCCGACATGCCCAGCGGGTGGGGGCCCCTCAGCATCAAGAAGACGAACGTCAGCATCCTGAGCCAGTACTCCATGCACATGAACGGCGAGGGCTCGGCACCCGGCAACGCGCCCACGGTGATCGACGCCTACCTCGACGGCGGACCCGGCGCGATGTGGGCCATGTCGGTGCTGGCGGATGTCACGCTGCCGAGCTCCACGGTGTGGGGAGAGCTCGCCTCCTTCGCCATGATCGACGCGCCCACCATGCGGACCTATTACGGCCGGGGCGGTGATCACGGATCGATCCTGGGCAACTCCTCCACCGATTTCCTCTGGGGCGGCCCGGACGGATTCTCCACCGTGTGGCCGGACAGCCCGGACAACGCCGAGTACCGCACCGTGCGCCCCAGTTCCGTGGAGACCCTGCTGATCGGCGGCGAACTCGACTTCTCCACACCGCCGGTCAATGCCACGAAGGAGCTGCTGCCCTCACTGAGCCGGGGGAGCGAGGTGGTCCTGCCCGGCATCGGACACACCGCCGACTTCTGGCAGCAGCAGCCGGAGGCGGGCACGCACCTGCTCACCACCTTCTACGATTCCGGCCGCGTCGACAGCTCGCGATTCGAGCGGCGTCCGGTCGACTTCACCGCCGTCCCGATGAGCATGTCGCTGGTCGCCGGTCTTCTGCTCGCCGGTGTGACCGGGGTGCCGCTGCTCGCTCTGCTCGCGCTGGTACTGCTGGCCCGCCGACGCCGCAGCCGGGGCGCGCCGGACCGCCTCGCAGGCCGCTGGATCCGGCTGCTCGGCACAGTGCCCCTGGGTCTCGCCGGCTGGCTCCTTGGCGTTCTGTTCGCCTGGACCTTCGCTCCGCAGTGGTTCATCACCAGCCTCGCGGTGGTGGTGCCCGGCACCGGGCTGCTGGTCGGCCTGGGGGTGTACCTGGCCCGGCCGGCCGATGACCCGGACGGCTCGAACCGGACGACCGTACCGACGCTCGTCCTTCTCGGCTCCTGGATGGGCGCGTTGCTGGGCGCGCTGGCAGGGAGCGGGCTGCTGATACCCGCGACCGCCGTCCTCGGTGCCGTTGTCGGGGCCAACGCGCTCCTCGCGTTCCGCACCCTCCGGCGCCGCTCCCCGCTCGCTGCCACGGCCGTCACCGGATGAGACGGGGTGTGTGCCGATCCTGAAGCTGCGCTACCAGCAGACCCCGAACCAAGCCGTGCAGGGTACGGACGTGACGGCCTTCCGCTTCCGCCAGACGCCGCCGGTGATCGCTGTGCCCGAGGTCAAGACCCGCGCCACGCGCAAACGTGCCCTGGGAACAGAGGCGCACGACAGTCTGGAGAAGGTCCTCGTTCGCCTTGACGAGAGCCTCCACTTCGCCCTGTTCCGCTGCGCCGAGCGTGACCACCAGTTCCTCGTCCGGCATCTCGCAGCTCTGCTGCGGCGCCCCGAGGAGCGGGTGGTGGAGCGGCACATGGTCTTCGTCCATGAAGCCCTCGTCCGGAAAGACGACGTGGTAGCCCTCCTGGCCGACGTGGTGACCCAGCGCACCAAGCTGACGGTCGTCAAGATCAGCGGGCTGCAGGACTTTGTGGCACGCGTCTACCGGGCCGCCGAAACCGGCGCCGGATCCCGCCGTACCGAGACCGACAAGGGCACCACGGCCCTGCGCTCATACCGCTGGCCACCGACTGGATCGCCGGCCTCCCGGCAGCCGACCTTCCGACAGTTCCTCGGCTGGCTCAGCCAGCTCACCACCGACGAGATCACCACGCTCACCGACCCGGACACCGCCCGCCGCCTCATCCGCAGCACCGAACATCGAAGCCCCCGCGCCACCCAGGCCACGATTTTGAGCGGCGCCGGGACCTTCACCTGCCCCCTGCGCGGTGTCCGCCACAGCGGCAACGACGCAACCCTCGCACAGCTGCCAGCTGGTGCTCCCCTCGACCTCGTTCGCGACCCCGGCAACGAGACCGACCCGAACGCCATCCAGGTTCAGCACCAGGGTGTCTTCATCGGATGCTGGGACTTTTCTGGGACTTTCGGCTGCATCAACAGGCAAGAGCGTGAAACAACCGAAAGGCCATTCCCACAGGTCAGCGCTCCCTGACCATCCATCGCCGCAGGTCACAAAGCTGACTGGTCTCTTCCGGGACATATGAAAGCCTGCGGAATCATCACCGTCAGGCACCCCGCCGCACCCCACCCCACCTGCCGCGCAGAAACGCGAGGCGAGGTGGGGTGGAGTCTCCGGCACATCTCCAGGACGTTGAACCGGAAGCGACGGGACGCGACGCCGTGGCAACGCCGCGCAGAGGGGGCCTCGGGCTGTCCGCCGCGTGAGTCGGTGTCAGACCATGGGGTTGCCGCTCACGGTGGCCTCCGGGGGTACGAGGTCCTGGATGACGTCCCAGTGCTCGACGATACGGCCGTCCTCCAGCCGGAAGATGTCGACGATGACGACGGGGTTCGGCGCCCAGCCGTGGACGATGCTGTGGGCGAATACGAGGTCGCCCTGGGCGGCGATCCGCTTGGGCTCCCAGGAGAAGCCTTCCAGGTCCGGCACCGCGGCGCGGAGCGTGTCCAGGCCGCTGGGCATCTGGGGACTGTGCTGCACGTAGGGCTCGGCCCAGTACCGGTCGAGCGCGGAGATGTCCTTCTCGGTGAAGAGCTCCCGCATCGCGGTCAGCACGATTTCGGTGTTGCGCTGAGCCTGGTCGGTCGTGGTACTGCCGGTCATGGTCTTTCCTCTTCGATAGGTCCCACGGAGTTGTGGAGAGTGCCGCCGACCGTCGTGTCGGAATGGTGCGCCACTGGTCTCGATCCGCGAATTCGGCCGGACAGCGAGTGCCTTCGCGTAACGGAAGACCAGCTCTCCGGAGGAGAATTCCGGCGGGGACACGACGATCTGCCGCGCCCCGCCCTTGAAGGGACCCGGTCGCGACAGGCAGTACCCGATACGGAGGAGGCCGGTGCGGTCGGCATGTCAGACGCCGCTTCCGCGCCGGTCGGCGAGGAGCCGAGGTCGCGTTGCCCCTCCCCCGTGACGGCCGGCCGCGTGATCGGAACCACGCCCGCCCGGATCGTGCGCCGCACCGCCGTGCCGTGGGCGCTCTTCCGGCACGGTCGTCCGCGGCGCGTCGAGCCCTGCCGTGTTCCCGGCACTCATGGGATTCCCCTTCTGGAGTTCTGCGCCCGAGGGCCTCGGGCAACGCATCGGGAAACCGGTGCGCCCGGTAAGGCGGGTACAGGCCGACCAGCCTGCGGCACGCCACATCATGCAGTTGATGTGTCACCTACTTTAGGAATCGCTCGTTGATACGTCAACCAATGGGGGGCGCCGACTTACCGGGGCTCGATACCGGAAAACTTCTGGCATTGAACGAAAAACGGGTGCGTCCGGGATGGATGAGCTGTCGGTGATCTCGTTACGCTCCTGCCCATGGACGCAACGCCTCGCCGGCTGACCTCGGAGCAGAAGGCCGCCTGGGACAGTTTCATCCGTGTGCAGGAGAAGCTCGTCGGGCGCCTCTCACGCCGCGTCCACACCGACTCCGGCCTGTCCGCCTCCGACTACATCGTGTTGGCCAAACTCACCGAGACGGGCACCGGACGGTTGCGCTTCATGGACCTGGCCAAGCTCGTGGAGTGGGAGAAGAGCCGCATGTCCCACCAGGTCGCACGGATGGCGAAGCGCGGGCTGGTGGCCAAGGAGGAATGCCCCGACGACGGACGGGGAGCGTTCATCGTCGCCACCCCCGCGGGCTGCACAGCGATCGAGGACGCCGCGCCCGTCCACGTCGAACACGTCCGTCGGCTGTTCATCGACGCCCTCACCCAGGAAGAACTCGACACGCTCGCCCGGATCTCGAACCGCGTCCTCGCGCACATGGAGAAGCAGCCCGACTGACCGATCGGAGCGCGTCGACGTGGCGCCACGTGCGGTGCCACTGGCCGACACGGGCCGGGGCGAGGTCCGCGACACCGGGCGGCGGGCCCGGCCCGGTGCCGTCCTCCCGGTGCCGTCCCCTCGGTGTCGTCGCCCCGTACTCCGGTTGGATCGATGCCACATGACCCCGCCGGGTCAGCGGCCTCCGGCGTCGAGGTCCAGGTCGCCGGAGAAGGCGGCGGCCACGCGCAGCCACGGGGCCGCCTCTTCCGTGCGGCCCTGGCGTTCGAGGGTGCGTCCGAGCATCAGGTGGGCGTAGTGCTCGACCGGGTCCCGCGCGATGATCTCGCGCAACTGCTCCTCGGCGCGGGTGAGTTGCGCCGAATGGTAGTAGGCGCGTGCCAACAGCAGCCGCGGGGCGGTCTGTTCGGGCGCCTCGTCGACCACGGCGGTGAGCAGCTCGGCGGCCTTGGCGTAGCTCTTGGCCTCGAACAGCAGCCGGGCGCGTTCCCAGCGTTCGAGCGTCGTCTCCTCGTGCGGTACGCCGGGACCGTTGTCGAAGAGGTGCAGGGCGCTCGCCCAGCGGTCGGCGGAGGGCTCGCCGTCCGGGCCGTACGTCAGGGAGGTGTCGCTCACGGGAGTCTCCTTGCGGTGAGGTGCGGTGGCAGGCCCCCGCGACCGGGACGTCCGCCACGGGGCGCCCACGGCGGCGGGGGCGACGGGGCATGCGGGGCAGCCACCGCGGACGGCTTCATCATGACACCAGCGTACGAAGGGCTCCGTACGCCCTACGCCGACCGCGGTGCCGGTGATCGGTACGGAAGTGAAGATCATCGCCTTCGAGGGGCCCGGCCCCCGGCGCGGGGGGCGCCCCCCCCCGCCCCCGCCCGGCCCCCCGGCGGGGGCGCGCGGGCGAGTAGGCGGGCGGGGGGCGCCCCCCCGGCGCGCGCGCCCC
>NZ_JBHZDA010000115.1:0-8618 GCF_042755665.1 Streptomyces sp. NPDC059142 | reverse complement strand
AAACTCCCAGACTCGGCGCCGGCCCCCGGGCCCCCCCGCCCCCCCCCGTGCCGCCCAACAGCGCGCGGGCCCCGGGATGCGTATCATCAGGTGGCCTGTCGCCTCCGGCGGGTGGCAGGCGGCGCGGCGCGAGCGGTGGGACACCGGGCCCCGCCGCACCGACGGCTCGGACGATCAGAGGGTCATGAAGCCTTCCGCGAAGCGGAGCACGAGCGCCGATGTCGCGCTGGCGGCCGGCGTCTCGCGCACCACTGTCAGTTACGTGCTGAACAACCACCCCGGGCAGACCATCCCCGAGGACACCCGGCGGCGTGTGCTGGACGCCGCCGAGCGGCTGCAGTACCGGCCGCACGCCTCCGCACGCGCGCTCGCGGCCGGCCGCAGCGACATCGTCCTGCTCGCCGTCCCCGATCTGCCCATCGGCCCCAGCATCAGCCGCTTCGTCGAGGAGCTGGCCGCCGCCCTCGCCGAACACGGTCTGACCCTGGTCACCCATCTGCTGGGCGCCCGGGGCAGAGCGCTGCCGGACGTGTGCGCCGCCGTGGGCGCGTCGGCGGTGCTGGGCTTCGAGGGGTTCGACGAGGCGACCGTACAGGCCCTGCGCCGGGTCGGCGTGGCTGTCGTCCTGCCTGCCGGGGACGACGCCCCTCACTCCGCCATGCCACCGCTGGGGCGCCTCCAGGGCGAGCATCTGATCGGTCTGGGCCATCGCCGGATCGGATACCTGCTGCCCTCGCCCGCGCGGTTCCGCCCCATGGGCGCGGCACGGCTGCGGGGCGTGAGCGGCGCCTGCGCGGAAGCGGGGCTGGCGGCGCCCGTCGCCCTCGGCGCCGCCGAGCTGGACATCGACGCCCTGGCGCGCGTGGTCGAGCAGTGGACGGCCGAGGGCGTCACCGGCGTATGCGCGTTCAACGACGAGCACGCCATCGCGCTGCTCGCCACCCTGCGGCACCTGGGGCTGGCCGCTCCGGACGATCTCGCCGTCGTCGGCGCCGACGACATCCCGATGGCCCGCTTCGCCGCGCCTCCGCTCTCGACGGTCTGTTTCGACCTGGCGGAGGCCGGAAAGTACCGGGCCGAGTCCGTGCTCGCGGCGCTCGCGGGGCGCGGAGCGCCGCCGCCCGGCCCCGGGGCCACTCCACGACTGGTCCGGCGCCTCTCCTCCTGAGCCCCGCGCCCCCTGTCCCCGGCGCGTTGTCGATTCGTTACGGTGCCGCGTCTTGCCCGCCCCCGATCGGTTGCGGTTGTCTACTGACGCGCTTCAGTGACGCGCGTCAGCAGTGTCGGGCGAGGGACCTCCGCGTCATTCCGGTGCCGTCCCGCGAAAGGCGATCCATGACATCGACCGGGAGCGTCCCGGACGCACGGGCCGGACGTCGCCGCTGACCTGCCCGCCCCGTCCTCGAACCGAAGCTCCTCCGACCCCTGTGACCGGTCCGCCCCGGGCCGCCACGCGCGACAGACAAGGCAGGACATGATCCGTACCTCCTTCAACGACGGCTGGCAGTTCCGCCGCAAGGTGAACCCCTTCGCCGAACTGTCGGGCCCCGTAGCCCCGTTCGAGCCCGTCACCCTGCCGCACGACGCGATGATCGGCCAGGACCGCGTGCCACCGGAGGGCGGGGCGACGATGGAGGGCGGGGCGGGCGCGTACTTCCCCGGGGGCGTCTTCGAGTACCGCAAGACGTTCTCCGTGCCGGAGGAACTGCGCGGGCGGCGGATCCTGATCGAGTTCGAGGGCGTCTACCGCGACGCGACCGTCCACCTCAACGGCGACTACGCGGGCCAGCGCCCCTACGGCTACTCCCGCTTCCTCATCGACGCCGACCGCCATCTGCGCTTCGGCCAGGAGAACGAGATCCGCGTGGAGGCCCGTGCCCACCAGGACTCCCGCTGGTACACGGGGGCCGGGATCTACCGCGATGTCCGGCTGCTCACCGGTGACGTGGTTCGCGTCCTCCCGGACGGGATCCGCGTCACCACCCTGGACGTCGAGGACGGACGGGCCGTGATCGAGGTCGCGACCCGGGTGCGCAACGACTCGAACGCCCTGCGCACCCTCGGCCTCGCCGTGGAGGTACGCGACGCCTCGGGCGCGTCGGTGACCGGCGACAGCACCACCGTCTCCGTACTGCCCGGCGAGGACGCCACCGTCCGCTCACGGCTCTGTCTGAACGAGGCGCGGCTGTGGGACGTGGACAGCCCGCACCTGTACGGCTGCCAGGTCACCCTGAGCGCCGACGGAGAGCAGGTGGACAGCGACAGCACGGACTTCGGCGTACGCTCCCTCCAACTCGACCCGGAGCGGGGGCTGCGGGTCAACGGACGGAGCGTGAAGCTGCGGGGCGCCTGTGTCCACCACGACAACGGCCCTCTGGGGGCGGCCACTTACGCACGGGCCGAGGAACGGCGGGTACGGATCCTCAAGGACGCCGGCTTCAACGCCCTGCGTATGTCCCACCATCCGATGAGCAGGGCGCTGCTCGACGCCTGCGACCGGTACGGCATGTTCGTCGTCGACGAGACCTTCGACGTGTGGACCTCCGCGAAGAGCGGCTTCGACTACAGCCTGCACTTCCCCGAATGGTGGGAGCGCGACATCGAGGCGATGGTGGCCAAGGACTACAACCACCCCAGCGTCATCATGTACTCGATCGGCAACGAGATCCCCGAGAACGGCTCGCCCTTCGGCGCCGCATGGGGGCGCAAGCTCGCCGAGAAGGTCCGCTCCCTCGACCCGACCCGCTATGTCACCAACGCCGTCAACGGCTTCCTCGCCGTCATGTCCGAGCTGTCCGCGCTGCGCGCGGGGCAACAGGAGGCGGCCGGGGGCGTCAACTCCCGGATGGCCGACGCCGGCGACATGATCAACCAGATCAGCGCCTCGGATCTGGTCACCCGGCGCACGGCCGAGTCCTTCGGCGTCCTGGACGTCGCCGGCATGAACTACGCCGACAGCCGCTACGCCCTGGACCGCGAACTCTTCCCCCACCGCGTCATCCTGGGCACCGAGACCTTCCCCACCCGGATCGACCGCACCTGGGCCGCGGTCACCGAACACAGCCATGTCATCGGCGACTTCACCTGGACGGGCTGGGACTACCTCGGCGAAGTCGGCATAGGACGGCCGCAGTTCGCGACCCCGGAGCGGCCTCGCCCCACCCACACCGCGCCCTTCCCCCACCTCCTCGCGGGCTGCGGCGACATCGACATCACCGGCCACCGGCGCCCCGCCTCGTACTACCGCGAGATCGTCTTCGGGCTGCGCACCACCCCGTACATCGCCGTCCGGCGCCCCGAGCACCACGGCCTGACGCCCATCGGCGGCCCCTGGGCCTGGAGCGACACCCTCGCGAGCTGGACCTGGCCGGGGCAGGAGGGGAAGCCGGCCACCGTCGAGGTCTACAGCGACGCCGACGAGGTCGAACTCATCGGCGACGGCGACTCCTTCGGCCGCCGGCCGGTCGGCCCCGGCCACCGTTTCCGTACGGAGTTCGAGATCGTCCATGGCTCCGGGGAACTGGTCGCCGTCGCCTACCGGGACGGCGTGGAGACCGGCCGGAGCAGCCTGCGCCGCGCCACCGGACCCGTGCGTCTGGCCGTCGAACCCGACCGCCCGACGGTCCGGGCGACGGGCGGTGATCTGGCCTATGTGGCCCTGACCCTGACCGACGGGGCGGGGACCCCGCACACCGCCGCCGACCGACCGGTCCGCGTCGGGGTCTCCGGGGCGGGCGAACTGCTCGCGTTCGGCACCGGGGACCCGCGGCCGCGGGAGAGGTTCGACGCGGCGGAACGGCCCACCTACGACGGCCGGGCCCTGGCGATCGTACGGCCCACCGCCGCGGGCACGATCCGCGTCCGGGCCACCGCGCCGGAGTGTGCGCCGGTCGAGACCGTCATCACCGTCGAGGGAGTCGGTACGCGTCCGTGACCGGCGGGCAGGGCCCGGACCACCGCGACCGAGGACGGGGGCCGGCTCCGGGGGCGGCGGCGCGGGCCGGCCCCCGAGCGGCGGGGCCGGGTTCAGGGCCGCCGGGGGCCGCCCATGCCTGCCGTAACTCTTGACGTGCCTCCGACAACGGTGCATTGATGTGCCCAGGCCCCGGAAATCGACGCGGATATCTCCGCCCGCGAATGGGAGCGCTCCCATCATCGCTTCGACGGGCCGCCGTCCTCTCGCTCCGCATGCACGGGAAGGGACCTTGGATATGCGGAACAGCACAGCTCCACGGGCGCTCCTGGCCGTTCTCGCACTCACCGTCGCCCTGCTCACCGCGCTGGTCGCGCACCCGGGCACCACCGCCTCCGCGGCGGCCGATCCCGTACGGATCATGCCGCTCGGCGACTCCATCACCGGGTCTCCCGGCTGCTGGCGGTCCGTGCTCTGGAACCGCCTCCAGGATTCCGGCTACTCCTCGATCGACTTCGTCGGCACGCTCGGCCCGCAGGGGTGCGGGCAGCCGTACGACGGGGACAACGAGGGGCACGGCGGCTTCCTCGCGACCAATGTGGCCGCGCAGAACCAGCTTCCCGGCTGGCTCGACGCGACCGACCCGGACATCGTTGTCATGCACTTCGGCACCAACGACGTGTGGAGCAACATCGCGCCGGACCGGATCCTGGCCGCGTTCGACACGCTCGTCGGGCAGATGCGGGCCGCCAACCCCGACATGAAGATCCTCGTCGCGCAGCTCATCCCGATGAACCCGAGTTCCTGCGCCGAGTGCGCCCAGCGCGTGGTCGATCTCAACAGCCGTATCCCCGCGTGGGCCGCCGGGCGGACCACCACGCGTTCGCCGGTGATCGTCGTGGACCAGTGGACCGGGTTCAGCACCGCCGCCGACACCAACGACGGCGTCCACCCCAACAGCTCCGGCGACAACAAGATCGCCGCCCGCTGGTATCCGGCGCTGACCTCGCTGCTGGCCCCCGGCACCCCGACGCCGACCCCCACGCCGACCCCGAGCGACCCGGGCGGCGCCGGGTGCGGTGCGTCGCTCAAGGTCGTCTCCTCCTGGCAGGGCGGGTACCAGGCGGAGGTCACCGTGGTCAACAACGGCGCGTCCGCGGTGCGCGGTTGGTCCGTCCGGCTCACCCTGCCGGGCGGCGAGACGATCACCCAGATCTGGAACGGCACGCTGACCGCGGCCTCCGGCGGTGCGACGGTCGGCAATGTGTCGTGGAACGGCGCGCTCGCCTCCGGCGCCTCCACGTCCTTCGGCTTCATCGCGGGGAGGCCGGGCACCGCCACCCCCGCCGCGCAGATCACCGGCTGCACCGCCGGCTGAGGCGCCGTACCGGCGGCGCACCCGCTTCCGCCGCGACCGGCGCCCCACCGGACCCCTGTGTCAGAGCCGCACACACCCGTACCGTCCACGCGTCCAGGAGACCCGTATGCGTCCACGCCCCAGGAACCCCCGACCCCCCACCCGAACCTCCCGGGCCACACTCCTCGGCCTGCTGCTCTCCGTCCTCTCGCTCCTCGCTCTCGGTACGACAGCCCCGCCCGCCCAGGCGGCCGTCCGCGCCACCGGTCTGCACGTCAGCGGCGGACGGCTGCTGGAGGGCAACGGCAACGACTTCGTGATGCGGGGTGTCAACCACGCCCACACCTGGTATCCGGGCCGGACCACGGCCGCGCTGAGCGACATCAAGCGGCTCGGTGCCAACACCGTCCGGGTGGTGCTCAGCACCGGAGACCAGTGGACCAGGAACGACGCCACCGATGTGGCGAACATCGTCGCGCAGTGCAAGCAGAACAAGCTGATCTGTGTGCTGGAGGCGCATGACACCACCGGTTACGGCGAGCAGAGCGCCGCGGTCTCCCTCTCCCGCGCCGCCGACTACTGGATCGGTGTGCAGAGCGCGCTGACCGGCCAGGAGAACTACGTCATCGTCAACATCGGCAACGAGCCCTACGGGAACACCAATTACGCGGGGTGGACGGCCGACACCAAGGCGGCGATCCAGCGGCTGCGGAGCGCCGGTTTCGATCACACCCTGATGGTCGACGCCCCGAACTGGGGCCAGGACTGGTCCTTCACCATGCGGGACAACGCGGCCTCGGTCTTCGCCGCCGACCCCGACCGCAACACCATGTTCTCGATCCACATGTACGGCGTCTTCGACACGGCGGCCAAGGTCTCCGCGTATCTCAACACCTTCGTGGGCGCCGGACTCCCCATCCTGGTGGGAGAGTTCGGGCAACTGCACTCCGACGGCGACCCGGACGAGGACGCCATCATGGCCACCACCCAGTCGCTCGGCCTCGGCTATCTCGGCTGGTCGTGGAGTGGTAACAGCGGTGGTGTGGAGTATCTCGACATGGCGACCGGCTTCGACCCGAACGCGCTCAGCGCGTGGGGCCAGCGCATCTTCCGGGGCGCCAACGGGATCGCCGCCACCGCCAAGCAGGCCACGGTGTACGGCGGTTCGTCGGGCGACACCACTCCGCCGACGACCCCGGGCACCCCGACCGCCACGAACGTCACCGCTACCTCGGTCGCCCTGTCCTGGGCCGCCTCCACGGACGCGGTGGGGGTGACGGCGTACGACGTGGTGCGCGTCAGCGGGACGTCCGAGACGGGCGTGGCGTCCTCCGCCACCCCCTCGGTGACGGTCACCGGTCTGTCCGCGGCGACGGCCTACGACTTCGCCGTCTACGCGCGGGACGCGGCGGGCAACCGGTCCACGCGGTCGGCGACCGTACGGGTGACCACCGCGGCGGGCGGCGGGTCGACCGCCTCGTGCGCGGTCGGCTACACGGTCAGCGGCCAGTGGAGCGGTGGCTTCCAGGGGGAGATCGTCATCCGCAACACCGGCGCCTCCACCGTCAACGGCTGGACGCTCGGTTTCACCTTCCCCAACGGGCAGCGGATCACCAACATGTGGGGCGGTACGGCCACCCAGAACGGCTCCGCGGTCGGTGTGGCCGCCGCCTCCTACACGGCGGTGATCGCACCGAACGCCACCGTCGCCGTGGGGTTCACTGCCTCATGGACGGGGACCAACGGGAAGCCCGCCGCGTTCACCCTGAACGGGGGTTCCTGCACCGTGAGTTGACGTACGCCCCGATGAGGGGCGCCGGCCGGCCGCCTCGACCAGCAGCCAGCCCACGGCCGTCATGGCCACGGCGACCGGAGCCGTGACCGGGACGGCGACCAGCACGGCGGAGTGCCCCTCCAGCAGCCCGGCGAAGCCGACGACCGACAGCCCGAGCACACCGAACAGGGTGAGGGTGACACCGAGGGCCGCGCCAGGACCGCCCCACCGGACGGTCCTGGCGGGCTCCGCGGTGGTACGGGCGGCAGTCCCGGCCGTACCGGCGGCGACCGGGCCCGGCGGGCGCTCCGCGGCGCGGAAGACGGCGACCAGCAGCGCGGTGAGTACGGCCGCCGCGGCCAGCCGGACCGGGGTCTGGGCCCACCAGGCCCCGGTCCCCGGCGCGGGGAAGGGCGCGCCGAGGGCGAGGGCGAGCCCGTACACCCCGAGCATCGCGGTGAGATGCCAGAGGAACGCGGTCATCGCGACCCCGTTGGCGGCGACGACCCCGCGCCACACATGGGGGCGGGCCAGCAGCCGGGTGGCGGGGGCGCGGAGCAGTTCGACGGCGCCGACCAGCCAGATGCCGTGGCAGAGCAGTGCGAACGTCGGCGGGGCCATGTTGCTGATCTTCTCGCCGGGCATGCCCACCATGGAGAGCGGATACGGTCCGAGGGCGACCAGCGCGGAGGCGGCGACCAGCCCGCTCACGGCCAGCGCGGCCGGCAGCCGGGGTGTGCGCAGCCGCCCGTCCGCCCGGAGGAAACCGAGCTGGTGGACGGCGAGCCATACGAACGCGAAGTTCAGGAAGGGCACATGGGGCACGCCGAACGCGAAGCGCAGCAGGTCGACGGTGGCGGCGGCGAGGGTGAGCGCGGCGAACGCGGCCCAGCCGTACCGCTCGTGGAGCTTCAGGAGCGGCGGGGTGAGCGCGACCATCGCCAGATAGATCCCGATGAACCAGAGCGGCTGGGCGACCAGCCGGGCCGCTATCTCGGCCAGCTGGCTCTCGGGGAGAGCAAGTTGCAGGGCGAGGGCTGTCGCGCCCCAGACGACGGTGAACAGCATGACCGGGCGGAGCAGCCGGCGCAGCCGGACACGCAGGAAGGCCGCGTACACGTCCCGGCCGTCGAGCCGGCGGTGCAGTGAGCGGTAGGAGAGGGCGTGCGAGAAGCCGCCCACGAAGAAGAACACGGGCATGATCTGGAGCAGCCAGGTCAGGAGCTGCAACGAGGGTTCGACCGCCAGCAGATTGCCGACCCCGGCGCGGCCGTCCGGGTCGACGGTCACGGCCGCCATCAGCCAGTGGCCGAGGACGACGGTGCCCAGTGAGGCCACGCGCAGCAGGTCGATGTACCGGTCCCGCCCGGCGGGTGTCGCGGCGGCGAGGGCACGTGTGTTCAACTCCATGGCGCCAGCCTCCCGGCAGCGGAGGCGGGACGGCACGGGATCCGTACTCAACTCCGGTGCCGGAACGCTGAGTACGCGTACTCAGCCGCGTCCGCCGGGTCCGCCGGGTCCGCCGGGTCCGCACGTCGGGGGAACGGGCCGCGCCCGGGGAACGGTGTGTGTTC
>NZ_JBHZDA010000114.1:12266-22731 GCF_042755665.1 Streptomyces sp. NPDC059142 | reverse complement strand
ACCCCGAGGGGTGCCGGGCCCACGGCGCCGTGGCGCTCACGCGGTCGGGAAGTTCATCAGCGCCAGCGGTGCGGAGGTGGGCTGCTCGGAGCCGCCCGCCGGTTCCACCGTGATGCCCATGCCCGACGCCCCGCCCAGCGGTCCGTCCATCAGAACGGAGGTGGAGCCGGTCGTCGGATCCAGCAGCCCGGCGGCCCGCATCGTGCCCCCGTCGTCGTACCAGAGTTCATAGACCTTGCCGCTGGGCGGTTTCGGCATCCCGGACGCGACGAACGCGGCCCGGTCCTGGGAGCGGGAGACGATCACGCTGCCCGTCGCGCCGTTCGTCAGACCGCCCGTGGCGACCCGGGCGTCCGGGGCGGCGAGCACCGCGGCCAGCTCCTCGGAGTGGCGCTGCGCCGCCTGTGCCTCCTGGCGGGCGTCCCGCGCCTCCTGGTTCTGCCAGACCGCGACCCCGCCGAGCCCGGCCACGGCGGCCAGACACGCGGCCAGGGCGAACCGGGAGAGCGCGCGTCCCCGGCCGGTCCCCCCGGACCTGGCCTGATGCGGGGTCACCTTCGGCGGGTCCTGGCGCTCGGTCGCGATCCGCCGGAGCACCTGTTCCTTGAGCGCGGGCGGCGGGGTCACGGCCACGGCCCGGCCCAGCCGGGCGGCCGTCGCCGAGAGTTCCCGTACCTCGACGGAGCACGCGCGGCACGCCTCCAGATGGCGTTCGAACTCGGCGCGCTCCTGCGGGGCCAGGGCGTGCAGCGCGTACGCGCCGGTCAGCGTGTGGAGATCCGCGGTGGTCATGCGTTCACCCCCAGGCAGTCGCGCAGCCGGATGAGTCCGTCGCGCAATCGGGTCTTGACCGTGCCCAGCGGCACCGAGAGCAGCTCGGCGACTTCCCGGTAGGCCAGGCCCTGGTAGTACGCCAGTGTGACGGACTGGCGCTGGAGTTCGGTGAGAGTCCGCAGACAGCGGCGCACCTGTTCGCGTTCGAGACTGGCCTCCACCTGCTCGGTGACCTCGTCGAAGGCGGGCGTACGGTCGAGCAGGGCGGCCCGGTGCTCCCGGTCCGTGGACGCCTGCGCCGAGCGCACCCGGTCCACCGCGCGCCGGTGGGCCAGGGTCAGCACCCAGGTCATGGCGCTGCCCCGGGAAGGCCGGAAGCGGGTGGCGGTCCGCCACACCTCCAGCAGGACCTCCTGCGCCACCTCCTCCGACTGGGCCGGATCGCGCAGCACGCTGCGCACCAGGCCCAGCACGGGGCCGCAGACCTGGTCGTACACCCGGGAGAACGCCTCCTGGTCGCCCCTGGCCACCTGACCCAGCAATTCCTGAAGATCGGGCCCCGCCGAAGCGGGGCCGCCGATGTGTACGGCTTCTTTCACGCGGCTCTCCTCCAGGGTGCGCACATACGTTCAAGCTTCCATTCGTGCTGGGCGATGAGTGGTCCGAACAGACTCCCGCATGATTCGGAGCCGGGGTGCCGCCGGATTGGTCCGTCCCCCCCCCCAGAGGTTCGAGCTATGTCGCGTTTTCGATTGACCGGGTGGGTGACTCGCGATATGTTCGCCCACGAGTATTCGTACACGTGTGATCGTATCCGGGACGGTGACCATGGCGGCCGAGCGGCGCAAGCTCTCCAATCCGCTGGCGCTCGCGGTGATGGCGCTGCTCTCGGAGCGTCCCATGCATCCGTACGAGATCGCGCAGACGCTGCGGCAGCGCGGCAAGCAGCACAGCGTCAAGATCAATTTCGGCTCGCTCTACACCGTCGTCCAGAACCTGGAGAAGCACGGATTCGTGGAGGTGGCCGACGTCCAGCGGCAGGGCAACAGGCCCGAGCGCACGCTGTACGGGCTGACCCCGGCCGGACACCAGGAGATGCTGGAGTGGCTGGCGGATCTGGTGGCCGTTCCGGCCCGTGAGTTCCCCCTGTTCGAGACGGCCCTGTCGCTGATCGGCGTCCTGTCGCCGGACGAGGTGGTCTCGCTCCTGGAGGAGCGGGTGGCCGCGCTCGACGTCCACGCGGCGGCGCTGCACGGGGTGCTGACGAAGTTGCGGGGGCAACTGCCCCGGCTCTTCGTCGTGGAGACGGAGTACCAGCTCCACATGGTCGAGGCCCAGGCCCAGTGGGTCCGCGGACTGCTGCGCGAGGTCGCCGACGGGACGCTCACCGGCGTCGACGCGTGGCGCGCCCTGCGCGAGACGGGGGAGATCCCGGAGGAGTGGCGGCTGCTGGACGGAGCCGGGACCGACCCCGACGGTCCTGACGCCGCCCCCGGGCAGGAGGCGCCGTCGGACGGTGCGAAGGGGAGGCGCGTCAGGAAGCCCTGAAGCGGAAGAGAACCGGAACGACCCCGGCGGTGGCTGTTGCAGCAGCTCCCGCCAGGGTCTCGAACCCCGGACCGGACCGCCGTGGAGGCGACCGGGCGATCGAGGTGCCGCACACCCAGGATAGCCCGCAGCTCCACGCGTGGATCGGCTCGGACACCCGAGGACCCCCGGCGTACCCGGGGGACCCGACCACCACAGGAGAGTTCTGTCATGAGCAGCGGTGTCACCCCTGCCCGCGCGCCCGCGGTACGGGCGCACGATCTGGTCAAGACCTATCCCGGCGGAACCACCGCCCTGAACGGGATGGGCATTACCGTCGAGCCCGGTACGGTGCTCGGCCTGCTCGGCCCCAACGGCGCCGGCAAGTCCACCACCGTCAAGATCCTCACCACTCTCGCCCGTCCCGACAGCGGCTCGGCCACCGTCGCCGGCCACGATGTGCTGCGCCACCCGGACCGGGTGCGCCGCGCGATCGGGGTCGTCGCCCAGAAGTCCGGCGCCGACCCCGTGGCCACCGGCCGCGAGAACCTGGTGCTCCAGGGCCGGCTGTACGGCCTCAGGGGTACGGAGCTGACGCGCCGCGTCGACGGACTGCTGGAGCGGTTCGCCCTGGCCGACGCGGCGAAGCGGCCGGTCAGGGGGTACTCGGGCGGCATGCTGCGACGGCTCGACGTGGCGCTCGGGCTGGTCCACCGGCCCGAGGTGCTCTTTCTGGACGAGCCGACGACCGGGCTCGACCCCGAGGCCCGTACCGCCATGTGGGAGGAGATCGGCCGGCTCGCCGGAAACGAGGGCCTGACCATCCTGCTCACCACGCACTACCTGGAGGAGGCCGACCGGCTCGCCGAGCGCATCGCGATCGTCGACCGGGGCCGGGTCGTCGTGGAGGGCACCCCCGACCGGCTCAAGGGCGAGCTGCGCGGCGACGCCGTCCATCTCGAACTGCGCGACGCCGGCGACCGGGTGGCCCTCACCGCCGCCCTCACCGCGCTGCCCGGGGTGCACGACACGGCCGTCGAGGGCCGCCGGGTCAGCGTCCGCGCCGACGACGGCGCCGCCGCCGTCCCCGTACTGCTCGCCGCACTGGAGCGCGCCGGGGCGGCCGTGGCCGCCGCGACGGTGGCCAGGCCCTCCCTGGACGACGTCTATCTGCGGTACGCGGGACGCCGGTTCGCGGAGGCCGAGGCCGCCTCGGGCACGCCCCTCCTGACCGCCGCCGGAGGTACCCGATGAGCACCGCCGTCCTCACCCAGACCTGGTACATGACACAGCGTCAGCTCGTCGCGGTCCTGCGCCAGCCGGTCTTCCTGCTGATCTCCCTGATCCAGCCGGTGATCTGGCTGTTCCTCTTCGGCAACCTCTTCAGGAAGGTCGTCGAACTCGGCGGCTTCGGGACCACGTCGTACCTCGACTACCTGGTCCCCGGCATCGTGGTGATGAGCGCGCTCGGCTCCAGCATGTGGGCCGGGATGGGGACGCTGGAGGAGATCGAACGCGGCACCCTCAACCGCTTCCTGACCACGCCGGTCAGCCGCAGCGCCCTGATGAACGCCAACGTCGTGCAGAACGGCATCAGTACGGCCGTCCAGTCCGTGATCATCGTGCTGCTGGGGCTGATCGGCGGGGCCGGCTACCCGGGCGGCTTCGGCGGGCTGCTGATCCTGATCGTCGCGTCGGTCCTGCTGGGCACGGTCTTCGGGGCGCTCTCCAACGCCCTCGGGATGCTGGTGCGCGAGCGCGAGTCGATCATCGGCATCAACACTTTCCTGCTGCTGCCGCTGACGTTCCTCTCCTCGGCGTTCATGGCCCCGGCGCAGATGCCGTCCTGGATGGCGCGGATCGCGGACTTCAACCCGGTCAACTGGGCGATGGTGGCCGGACGTTCGGCGATGGCGGCCGACCCCGACTGGGGCGAGGTCCTGAGCCGGGGCGGCGCCCTGCTGGTGCTGGCCGTCGCGGCGGTCCGGCTCTCGACCCGCACCTTCCGCTCGTACCAGAAGTCCGTCTAGCGCGGACACACCTTCGGACCGGCGGGAGGTACGGGGAGGGCCACGGGCCCCGGTAGGGGCGAGCGGCCCGTACCGGGGCCCGTGGCCGAGCGGGCGCGGCGGTCGCCGGTCAGGCGGCGGGCCGCTGCTCCTGCTCCTGCTCCACCTGCTCGTTCCACTCGCGCTTGACGGCGCGCCACGCCTCGTCGGTCTTGCCGAGCCGCCAGTAGCCGGAGATCGACAGCCGCTCGCGCGGTACGTTCCGCTCCAGCCGGAGATGGCGGCGCAGCTCCTTCACGAACCCCGCCTCGCCGTGGACGAACGCCAGCACGTCACCGGGCGGGAAGTTCAGCGCGCGCACGGCGGCCGTCAGCGCCTCGCCCACCGGGCGGGAGCCGCGGTGCAGCCAGGTGATCGCGACCCCGTCCGGCGTCGCGATCTTCTGCTCCTCCTCGGGCCCCGAGATCTCCACGAACGCGTGCACCACGGCACCGGCGGGCACCCGCTCCAGCGAGGCGGCGATCGCGGGCAGCGCGCTCTCGTCACCGACCAGCAGATGCCAGTCGGCGGCCGGGTCCGGCACGTAGAGCCCGCCGGGCCCCAGCAGCCGTACCGTCTCGCCCGGCTTCGCCCGCGCGGCCCACGGACCGGCCAGTCCCTCGTCGCCGTGGACCACGAAGTCGATGGTCAGCTCAAGGGCCGCGGGGTCCCAGGCGCGCACGGTGTACGTACGGTTCGCGGGCCACTGCTCGCGGGGGAACTCCGCCCGGATCCGGTCCATGTCGAACGGCTCCGGGTAGGTGACGCCCTCCGGGGCGAAGAGGACCTTGACGTAGTGGTCCGTGAACTCCCCGGCCCGCACCGCGGCCAGTCCCTCGCCGCCCAGGACCACCCGCACCATGTGCGGTGTGATCCACTCGGTGCGCAGGACCTGTCCCTCATGGACCTTCGGTGCTTGGCGGGCGGGCTGTTCTGCCACGGCGGTCTCCCTCGACTCCACGACGCTTAGGCTTACCTAAGTAAGCTAACACTCACCGTGGAAGTGTGGCGAGCAGGCGCTGCATCGCCCCGCCCAGCCCCCACCGCGTGGCCAGCGCGTCGACCATGGCCGGATCGCGCGGTCCCGCGGGCAGCGCCGGGTCGAACACGGGCAGCGGGACGTCCCCGGCGACCCGCACCACCGTGGGCGCCACCGCCACGTACTCCCGGGCGCCGTCCAGCCGCTTGCGCTGCGAGGGGGTGAGCCGCGAGGCCGGGTCGTCGACCGCCGCCATGATCCCGGCGAGGTCGCCGTAGGCGTCCAGCAGCTTGGCCGCGGTCTTCTCGCCGATCCCCGGCACCCCGGGCAGCCCGTCGCTCGGGTCACCGCGCAGCAGCGCCAGATCGACGTACCCGGCGCCGTCCACCCCGTACTTCTCGCGCAGCGCCGCCTCGTCCACGAGGTGAAGGGTCCCCACGCCCTTGACGGGATACAGCACCCGGACGCCCCGGGCGTCGTCCACGAGCTGGAAGAGGTCGCGGTCGCCCGTGACGATGTCGACCGGGCCCGTGGCGCGGCCGGCGAGCGTGCCGATCACGTCGTCCGCCTCGTACCCCGTGACGCCGACGCGCGCGATGCCCAGCGCGTCGAGGACCGCCTCGATCACCGGGACCTGCGGGGCCAGGGTGTCCGGCGTCTCCTCCTCGTCGGGCCCTTCCGGACGCTCCTGCGCGACCCGGTGCGCCTTGTACGAGGGGATCAGCTCCACCCGCCAGGCGGGGCGCCAGTCGGCGTCCATGCACGCGACCAGGTCGTCGGGGTGGTGGTCCTGGACCAGCCGGGCGATGAAGTCGAGCAGGCCGCGCACCGCGTTGACCGGCGTGCCGTCCGGGGCCCGTACGGAGTCGGGTACCCCGAAGTAGGCGCGGAAGTAGAGGGAGGCGGTGTCGAGGAGCATCAGGCGTCGAGTCACATCCCCGATGATGCCCTGTGCCACCGACAGCGCCGGCCGACGCCGTTCCGTGACCGGGCGAGGGGGCGTGAAAGGGGGTTTTGCGCCGTTCCACTGGTGATCTCATGTGACCTGTGTCACTTAATTGTTTGCCTTGTGTAAGGACGGGCAGGCGCGCTCCCGGAGCCAGCCAAGGACGGATTTCACGCATCGTCCCCGGTGGACGGACCGAATCCGTCCGCTCCACGGCCCGCCCGCGGGGGTGACGGGCCGTTTTTCCGTTCAACCCGTGAGGTGTATGTGACCAGGCTGCAAGCCGATCACCTGTACAAGGTCTTCGGCAGACGACCGGACGAAGCCGTGACGAAGCTCAAGAACGGTACGGACCGTGAAGAGCTCCGCGCCGACGGTACGACCGCAGCGGTGATCGACGCCTCGTTCTCGGTCGAGCCCGGCCAGATCTTCGTGGTGATGGGTCTCTCGGGATCCGGCAAGTCCACGCTGCTGCGCATGCTCAACGGACTCCTGGAGCCCACCTCGGGCCAGGTGCTCTTCGACGGTCAGGACCTGACCGCCCTGCCCCCGGCGGAGCTGCGTCACGTCCGTTCCACCAAGATCAGCATGGTCTTCCAGCACTTCGCGCTCTTCCCGCACCGCAGCGTGCTGGAGAACGCCGGATACGGGCTGGAGGTGCAGGGCGTGCCGCGCGCGGAGCGCGAGAAGCGCGCCGCCGAGGCCCTGGAGATGACCGGTCTGGGCGGCTGGGAGAAGTCCTGGCCCGACGAGCTGTCGGGCGGCATGCAGCAGCGTGTCGGCCTGGCGCGCGCACTCGCCACCGACGCCGATCTGCTGCTGATGGACGAGTCCTTCAGCGCGCTCGACCCGCTGATCCGCCGCGACATGCAGGATCAGCTCCTCGAACTCCAGAAACGGCTCAAGAAGACCATCGTGTTCATCACCCACGACCTCAACGAGGCCATGCGCCTCGGTGACCGGATCGCGGTCATGCGCGACGGGGAGATCGTCCAGCTCGGCAGCGCCGAGGACATCCTCGTCACCCCGGCCAACGACTACGTCGCCTCCTTCACCCAGGACGTCGACCGCTCGCGGGTCCTCACCGCCGGCGCCATCATGGCCGACCCGGAGACCGCCTTCGGCACCGTCACGGACGGGGGCAAGGAGCTGCGTACCGCCCAGGACGTCCTGGCCGCCGCGCCCGCCACCGTCACCGAGTCCACCCCGATCATCGAGCTGTTCACGCCGTGCTCGACCAGCGGTGTGGCCGTCGCGGTCGTCGACGACGCGGGCGACCTCGTCGGGGTCGTCCCCCGCTCGCGGCTGCTCGCCGTCCTCGGCGAGCCGATGACGCCCGCCGACGGCCTCGCCCCGGTCCCCACGGACCAGGACGCCACGTCCGCGCCCGTCAAGGGCACCGGCACGGACAAGGCGGTCGCCAGTGCCTAGGCTGCCCCTCGGTGACTGGGTCGACAGCGCCGTCGACTTCCTCCAGAACCACCTCTCCTGGCTCTTCGACGCGATCGGCTGGGTGGTCTCCCACCTGTACGACGCCATCAACGCCGTGCTCTCCGCGCCGCAGCCGCTGCTCCTCGCGGGGATATTCGCGGTCCTCGCCTGGTGGATGCGGAGCCTCAGCGCCGGTCTCCTCGCCTTCGTCGGCTTCGCGCTCATCGACTCGATGGAGCTGTGGAGCGAGGCGATGGAGACGCTCTCGCTGGTGCTGGTCGCGACCATCGTGGTGCTGGCCATCGCGATGCCGCTCGGTATCTGGGCGGCGCGCTCCAAGACGGTCAGCTCGCTGATCCGGCCGGTGCTCGACCTGATGCAGACCATGCCCGCCATGGTCTATCTGATCCCCGGTGTCGTCTTCTTCGGCATCGGCGCGGTGCCCGGCATCATCGCCACCATCATCTTCGCCCTGCCGCCCGGTGTCCGGATGACCGAGCTGGGCATCCGGCAGGTCGACGAGGAGCTGGTCGAGGCCGCCGAGGCGTTCGGCACCACGCCCCGCAACACCCTGCTGCGGGTCCAGCTCCCGCTGGCCCTCCAGACGATCATGGCGGGCATCAACCAGGTCATCATGCTGGGCCTGTCCATGGTGGTCATCGCCGGCATGGTCGGCGGCGGCGGCCTCGGTGGCGCCGTCTACCGCGCGCTCGGCAACATCGATGTCGGCCTCGGCTTCGAGGCGGGCCTCTCCGTCGTGATCCTCGCGGTCTACCTGGACCGGATCACCGGCGCGCTCAGCCTCCAGGTCTCCCCGGTCGGCCGCCGCCTCCTCGCCAAGGCCAAGGAGGCGAGCGGCGGTCTGAAGATCTGGCAGCACCGTCCGCAGCCCGTCGTCGCGATCGCGGGCGTCCTCGTGCTGGCGCTCGTCGCGGGCGGTATCGGCCTCTTCGGCGGCTCCTCGTCGTCCACCTCGAACGAGGCGGGCAACGTCGGCCAGGGCAAGAAGATCAGCATGGGGTACATCCCGTGGGACGAGGGCATCGCCTCCACGTTCCTCTGGAAGGAGCTGCTGGAGCAGCGCGGCTTCGAGGTCGACGCACGGCAGTACGAGGCGGGATCGCTCTACACCGGGCAGGCCAACGGCCAGATCGACATCCAGACCGACTCCTGGCTGCCGGTCACCCACGCCTCCTACTGGGCCAAGTACAAGGACGACCTGGAGGACATGGGCGCCTGGTACGACAAGACCTCCCTGGAGCTGTCCGTCCCCTCGTACGTGAAGGGCGTCAACTCCCTGGCGGACCTCAAGGGCAAGAGCTCCACCTTCAAGGGCCGCATCATCGGCATCGAGCCCAGCGCCGGTGAGATGGGCCTCCTGAAGGACAAGGTCCTCAAGGCGTACGGCCTCGACAAGGAGTACAAGCTCGTCGACGGCTCCACCTCGGGCATGCTCGCCGAGCTGAAGCGCGCGTACGCCAAGAAGGAGCCCGTCGTCGTGGTGCTCTGGTCGCCGCACTGGGCGTACGACACCTACGACCTCACCAAGCTGGCCGACCCGAAGAAGGCGTTCGGCGCGGAGAGCGACGGCGTCCACACCCTGGCGCGCAAGGGCTTCTCCGAGGACAACCCGCAGGTCGGGTCCTGGCTGAAGAACTTCAAGATGGACGAGAAGCAGCTCACCAGCCTGGAGGCCGAGATCCAGAAGGCCGGCCAGGGCAAGGAGCAGGAAGCCGTACGGACCTGGCTCAAGGCCAATCCGGGCCTCGCCGAGAAGTGGACCCCGGTGGAGAAGGCGGGCGCGTCGGCCGCCAAAGGCGGAGAGACCGAGCGCGCCCTGAACGTCGCGTGGTTCCCCTGGGAGGAGGACATCGCCGCCACGTACCTGTGGAAGGCGGTCCTGGAGGAGCGCGGCTACAAGGTCAACCTGAAGCAGTTCGAACTCGGCCCGATGTACGAGGCGATGTCCCGGGGCCAGATCGACGTCCAGTTCGACGCGTGGCTGCCGAACGCGCAGAAACGCTACTGGGACAAGTACAAGAACGACCTCACCCAGCTCGGCTCCTGGTATGGGCCCACCACCCGTGAGGTCGCCGTCCCCTCGTACGTCAAGGGCGTCGAGTCCCTGGACGACCTGAAGGGCCGCGGCGACGAGTTCAAGGGCCGGATCGTCGGGATCGAGCCCGGCACCGAGCAGATGAACGTGCTCAAGGAGAAGGTGCTGCCCGGCTACGGCCTCGGCGACGAGTACAAGGTCGTCGACAGCTCGACGCCCGGCATGCTGGCCGAGCTGAAGCGCGCGTACGCCAAGAAGGAGCCGATCGCGGTCTCCCTGTGGAGCCCCCACTGGGCCTACAAGGAGTACGAGCTGACCAAGCTGGCCGACCCGAAGAAGGCGTTCGGCGACGGCGACCGGCTCACCACCGTCGCGCACAAGAGCTTCACCGGGAACTATCCGCAGCTCACGAAGTGGTTCAAGGACTTCAAGCTGAGCGAGGAGCAGCTCTCCGGCCTGGAGAACGAGATCCAGAAGGCCGGTACGGGCCACGAGGAGGAAGCCGTCAAGACCTGGATGGGTGACAATCCGGGTATGGCGGACAAGATGGCCCCGGTGTAGCCGGAAGTCATCACCGAGGTTGACCCGGAAGGGTGGGTGTCGCCGCGGGCCCGCCCCCCCCCACCCCCGGTAGCGAGGGAGGCCGGGCGCCCCCCCCCGGCCCGCACCGACGCACCAGGACCGCCCGCAGGTCCCTCTATGAC
>NZ_JBHZDA010000114.1:0-12256 GCF_042755665.1 Streptomyces sp. NPDC059142 | reverse complement strand
GCGGGTGAACACGCGGGTTCGGGGTCACATGTGGCCCCGTGTGTCCCCTCACGCAACACCGGGGGTGCCCCTTTCGGGGGGGGTGTCGCCTGGTCCACCACCCACCCTTCCGGCGTTTCCGTTCCGTCTCTGCCGCGCGCATCATGGAGGACAGCTCTTGTAGGGCCGTCAACTCTGAGAGGATGACGATCCGGTCGGGAGGGAGCCAGTCATGGACGACAAGGAAGCGCTCAGGGTGGGCGCCGCCGTCCGCAGGCGGCGCAGGTCCCTCGGCCTGACCCTGGCGGCGGTCGCGGGCCGCAGCGGGCTGTCCGTGCCCTTCCTCAGCCAGATCGAGAACGAACGCGCCAGGCCGAGCACCCGCTCGCTGGACCGGGTCGCCGAGGCCCTGGAGACCACCCCCGCGCAGCTCCACGCCGCCGCCGACTCCGCCCGTACGGTCGACGTCGTCCGGGCCCCGGAGCCGGGACCCGGCGTACGGCGCGTGGTGCGCGGCGGGCACCAGCTCAACGCCAAGGAGTTCACCGGCGAGCAGGACACCGGCCGGGAGTACATGCACCGCAACGACGAGGTCATGTACATCGCCGACGGCGCCGCCGAGGTGGAGGCGGAGGGCCGCGCCTACCGGCTGGAGCGCGGCGACACGCTGTATCTCTCCGGTGGCGTACGGCACCGGTGGCGCGCCACCGAACCCGGCACCCGGATCCTGGTCGTCGCCGTCGCCGAGGACGTCGACGCCACCTTCGACCGGCGCTGACCCCCCGAACGGCGGTACGGGGTCACCCGGCTCGCACCGGCTCCGGCGCGGGCGTCCCCGGCGCGCCCGGCAGGGAACCGCCGAGCAGCCCGCGCACCGTGCCCCAGGCGGCGACCGCCCACGCCGTCACCAGCACCGCGAAGAGCGCCGCCGCCAGCCACGCGAACGCCGTGAGACCGGTGTGCGTCGCCAGCCCCGCCGCGCCCGTCACGCACGTACCGACCGGGAAGGTGAAGGCCCACCACGTCATCGTGAACCGCATCCCGCGCCGCACCGCCCGCACCACCAGCGCCGCCGCCAGCGCCAGCCACAGCAGCGCGAACCCCGTCACCGGCACCCCGTACACCACGGCGAACGCGGACAGGGCGCCCGCGTACGGGGCGCCCACCGCCGAGGGCGCCATGTCCGCGAGCCGGCCCACGGCGGTGGTCGACTGGCCCAGCGGCCCCAGCACCAGGAACAGCGCCGGGGTCAGCGCGAGCGGCGGCGGGCCGTGCGACACCAGCCGGGCGAGGACCAGCGGCAGCATCGTCAGCGTGGCCAGCAGACTCAGCCCGAACAGCGCGTAGCAGCCGTACAGCAGCGCCGCACGCCCCTGGCCCGCCGGGAGGTACGGCACCAGCGAGGGGCCCACCGCCGCCGAGACCATCGGGGCGACCAGCGGCAGCAGCCACACCGGCGACGCGTCCCGGAGCGCGGGACGGTGCCGTACGACCATCAGGTACGGGATCCCCACCGCGACCACGAGGGCGAGCAGCGTCCCCGCGCCGAACAGCACCGCGGCCACGGCGAGCGCCGCCCCCTCGCCCAGCACGTCGCGGCCGACCGCGAGCGTCGCCGCGCCGACCGCCAGCAGCGCCATCGGGGGACAGCCGTAGAACGGCGCCACGGCCGGATCGAGGAGATGGGCGCGCGCCTGGTCGCGGTGGTGCAGCCAGTGCCCGGCACGGGCGCCCAGGACGGCGGCGAGCGCCACCGCCGACAGCGCCCACACCGCCACCCAGAGCGGTCGCGGCCCCGGCGGCGCCGGCGGGAGGGCGGCGCCCGCGGTCGCGACGATCGCCGTGCCCATCACCGGCGCGTACCACTGGGGCCCGAGCGGGCGCAGCGCGGAGCGCCGGGCGCCGGGCCGGATCCCCCCGACGGAAGGGCCGGAACGGCCAGGACGGTCGGGACGGACGGGGTGCGCGAGGACGGCCATGAGCCCAGCGTTCCGCCCGGCCGGGGCCCCCACCAGTCCCGCTCTCCCTATGAGGTCATAAGCTGGACTTATGTCCGAAGACCCGCTCGCCGCCCCGCTCTCGCACCGGGTGCCCGACCTCGGCGCGCTGGAGCTGCTGCTCGCCGTCGCCCGGCTGGGCAGCCTCGGCCGGGCCGCCCGGGAGACCGGGATCAGCCAGCCCGCCGCGAGCAGCCGGATCCGGGCGATGGAGCGGCAGCTCGGGGTGGCGCTGGTGGACCGCTCGCCGCGCGGCTCCCGGCTGACCGACGCGGGCACCCTGGTCACCGACTGGGCGCGGCGGGTGGTGGAGGCCGCCGAGGCGTTCGACGCGGGGGCGCAGGCGCTGCGCGGCCGCAGGGACTCCCGGCTGCGGGTCGCCGCCAGTATGACGATCGCCGAGTATCTGCTGCCGCGCTGGCTGATCGCGCTGCGCCGGGCGCGCCCCGACACCGCCGTCTCGCTGCACGCGGGCAACTCCGTCGCCGTCGCCGAGCGGCTGCTGAGCCATGAGGCGGACCTCGGCTTCGTGGAGGGGCCGGCGGCGCCCGAGGGGCTGGACTCCGCGGTCATCGGCCATGACCGGCTGCTGGTGGTCGCGGCGCCCGGCCATCCGTGGGCCCGCCGCCACGCCCCGCTGGACCCGGCCGAGCTGGCCGGGACACCGCTGATCCTGCGGGAGCCGGGCTCCGGCACCCGCCAGGTGCTGGACGCCGGGCTGAGCGCGTACGGCGGTCCGGCCAGGCCCCTGCTGGAACTGGCCTCCACCACGGCGCTGAAGGCCGCCGCCGTCAGCGGGGAGGGCCCCTGCGTGCTCAGCGAACTGGCGGTCGTGGAGGAGCTGGCCGCGCGCCGGCTGGTCCGGGTGCCGGTGACGGGCGTACGGCTCCGGCGCGACCTGCGGGCGGTCTGGCCCGCCGGTGCCCGCCCGGCCGGTCCGGCGCGCGACCTGCTGTCACTGACGCGCGGCGCCGCCCCGGACCCGTCCGGCGGACTCTGAGGCGGCGCGCTCCGGGACGGCTCCCGCGCGCGCGGAGGCGGCGCGTCCTGTGGTGGCGTTGCCCGAGGCGGCGTGGACCGATGAGGCGTGGTCCGATGCGGCGTGGACCGACGCGGCGTGGACCGAGGCGGCCCGGACCAGCCAGGACATCACCCGGGTGTCCTCGTCCATCTCGGGGTGCCACTGGACCCCCAGCACCGGTCGCGGGTCCGGCAGTTCGACCGCCTCGACCGTGCCGTCGGCGGCGAACGCCGAGACGGTCAGCCCGGCGCCGAGCCGGTCCACCGTCTGGTGGTGGTGCGTCGGCACGGCGAACTCCTCCGGTACCAGTGCGCCGTACCGGGTGCCCGGCACCGGCTTCACCGGGTGGCTGCCGAAGGAGCCGACGACCGGGGAGCTGTGCCCGTCCACGTGCTGGACGAGGGTGCCGCCCAGCGCCACGTTGAGGAGCTGCATGCCCCGGCAGATCCCCAGCAGCGGGGTGCCGGAGGCGAGCGCCGCCTCGATCAGGGCCAGCTCCCACGCGTCCCGCTGCCGGGCGGGCGGCCCGGTGCGGGGATCGGTCGCGGCCCCGTACCGTACGGGCTCCACATCGGGACCGCCCGCGATCACCACCCCGTCGAGCCGGGCCACCAGCGCCGCCGCCGCGTCCGGTCCATCCGGCGGGAGCATCACCGCCGTACCGCCGGAGCGCTGCACGAGCCGGGGATATCCGGCGGGCAGCAGCGCCGCGGGCAGCTCCCAGACGCCCCACGCGGTGGACTCCTCCAGATAGGTGCTGATGCCGATGAGGGGCTTCACTGTGCCTCCGTGCGGGTGGTCCGTGTGCCAAGGGTGCGAGTGGTAGTGGTAGAGGCGCCGCCGGTACGGCCGGTCGGCGCGCGGCCGGGCGCCGTCAGCCGCGTTCGAGTTCGGCCTCGGCGGCGGCGAGCGCCGCGAACTCCTCCTCGGGCGCCGCCGCGACCAGCCGGTGCCGACTGTAGAAGGTGAAGTAGGCGAGAGCGACGACATAGACGCCCAGGGCGATGAACGCGGCGTCCTTGTCGACCAGGAAGGTCGCCACCAGCGCGGAGAGCGCGAGCACGAAGGCGACGCCCGAGGTCAGCATCCCGCCGGGGGTCCGGTACGGGCGCGGCAGACCGGGCTCCCGGCGGCGCAGCACGAGGTGCGAGAGGGCCATCAGGGCGTACGAGATGGTCGCGCCGAACACCGCCACGTTGAGCATCCGCCCGCCGTCGCCGGTGGACGCCGCGAGCGCGAAGCCGATCGCGCCGGGGATGAGCAGACCCGAATAGGGGGCTTTGCGGCCGCTGGTGAGGGAGAGGAATCGCGGTAGATACCCGGCGCGGGAGAGGGCGAAGAGCTGCCGGGACCCGGCGTAGATGAGCGAGAAGAAGGAGGCGACGAGACCGGCGAGACCCGCGTAGTTCACGAACCGGCTGAGGGGGGTCGGGCCGCCGTCCCCCTGGAGTGCGACCACCAGCGGGTTGCCCGCCTCCTGGATGGCCGCCGACCCCCGGGCGCCCGTCGCGGCGAAGAAGGTCAGCAGGGCGAGGAGCACCAGCACCCCCATGGAGATCGACAGCGCCTTGGGCATCGAACGCACCGGGTCCTTGGCCTCCTCGGCGGCCAGCGGCACCCCCTCCACACCCAGGAAGAACCACATGCCGAACGGGAAGGCCGCCCAGATGCCCAGCACGCCGTACGGCAGCCAGGAGGAGGAGCCGAACGCGTCCGGGTCGACGGGGATGTCGTCGAGGCCGCCTGCGTCGAACTCGGTGAACGCGCCGACCGCGAAGATCAGCAGCGCCGCCACGGCGACGGCGGTCACGACCAGGCTGAAGCGCAGCGCCTCGCCGACGCCCCAGAGATGGATCCCGATGAAGATCACGAAGCAGGCCAGATAGACCGGCCAGCCGGCCGTCAGACCGAAGAGATGGAGGGACTCGACATACTCGCCGATGAAGATCGAGATCGCGGCCGGCGCCAGGATGTACTCGATGAGGATGGCCGTGCCGGTGAGAAACCCGCCCCAGGTGCCCAGCGCGCGCCGCGCGAAGCCGTAACCACCGCCCGCCGTGGGCAGGATGGCGGACAGTTCGGCGAGCGAGAAGACCAGACAGGCGTACATCACCCCCATGAGGAGCGTGGCGATGGCCAGACCGCCGAAACCGCCCTCGGAGAGGCCGATGTTCCATCCCGAGAAGTCCCCGGAGACGACATAGGCGACGCCCAGCCCGGTGAGCAGCAGCCAGCCCGCGCTGCCGCGGCGCAGCGCGCGCCGCTTGAGGTAGTCGGCCGCCGGGGGAGCGGCGCCATCCGCCACGGCGGCTGGTGGGGTGCGCGAGTCCGTGCCTTCGGACATGATCCGCTCCTGCCTCGGGGTAATGGTGTGGGGCCATACCATTGCTGTCGCGACGACCCCGCGCAAGACCCGTGCGTTAAACGGCTGTTACGGATCGGCGCCACGGCGGACGGGTGCCGCCTCGGCCGGGACGCAGACCGGGACGCCGGCCGGGACGGTACGGTGCGCGGGCGCTCAGGCCAGGAAGCCGCGCAGCAGCGCCGCCGTACCGCCGCAGTGCTCGCGCGCGATCTCGCGCGCCCCGTCCGCGTCGCCCTCCAGCACCGCCCCGACCAGGGCCGTGTGCTGCCGCTGCGAGTGCTCCAGGTTCCGCACCAGCAGCGGGATGCAGTCCAGCAGATCGTTCACCCCCGCCCGTACGGCCGCGTACTGCGCGGCCAGCGTCGCGGACCCGGACAGCTCGGCGAGCGTGAGGTGCAGCAGCGTGTCCAGCCTGCGGTACTCCGCCAGCGGCGCCTCGTGCGTCGCGGCCAGCGCCGTACGCAGCCGCCCCGCCTGCTCGCCGGTCAGCCCGTGCGCCGCGCACAGCTCCGCCGCGCCGGCCTCCAGCACCTCCCGGAAGCGCAGCACGTCCTCGATGTCCACGCCCGCCACCCGGCGCCGCAGCTCCTCCTCGGCGCCCCGCGCGGGCGCGTCGGGACGGGGCCGCACGAACGTCCCGCCGTACCGGCCGCGCCGGCTCTCCAGCAGCCCCTGGTCCTGGAGGACCTTGAGCACCTCGCGCAGCGTGACCCGGCTGATCCCCAGCCGGTCCGCCAGCTCCCGCTCGGCGGGCAGCCGCTCCCCGGCCGCCACCAGCCCCAGCCTGACGATCTGGAGGATCTGCTCCAGCGCCTCCTCGAAGCCGTTCCCGGCCCGCACGGGCCGCAGTACCGGAGTGAGCGGGTCCGCGTCGGACGGGTCCATCGGCTCGTTCCTCCTCGCCACGTCGCCGTTGCCCCTTCCCAACCAAAGGTCGTCAGGCATACCTTATGCCTTCCGGCTGACCGAAGGAGGAGCAATCCCGTGGCAGACCGCACACCCCCGCTCTCCGTCGAGGAACTGCGCGTCCTCGTCGAGACCGGTGAGATCGACACCGTTGTCCTGGCCTTCCCCGACATGCAGGGCCGGCTCCAGGGCAAGCGGTTCGCCGCGCCCTTCTTCCTCGACGACGTCCTGGAACACGGCACGGAGGGCTGCAACTACCTCCTCGCCGTCGACACCGACATGAACACCGTCGACGGATACGCGATGTCCTCCTGGGAGCGCGGCTACGGCGACTTCGCCATGCGCCCCGACCTCGCCACCCTGCGCCGGGTCCCCTGGAACGAGGGCACCGCCCTGCTCGTCGCCGACCTCGCCTGGCACGACGGCTCACCCGTCGTCGCCGCGCCCCGCCAGATCCTCCGCCGCCAACTGGAACGCCTGGCCGGACACGGCTACACGGCGCACGTCGGCACGGAGCTGGAGTTCATCGTCTTCAAGGACACCTTCGAAGAGGCCTGGGACCGCGGCTACCGCGACCTGACCCCCGCCAACCAGTACAACGTCGACTACTCCGTCCTCGGCACCGGCCGCGTCGAACCCCTGCTGCGCCGGATCCGCAACGAGATGGCCGTCGCCGGACTCACCGTCGAATCGGCCAAGGGCGAGTGCAACCCCGGCCAGCACGAGATCGCCTTCAAGTACGACGAAGCCCTCGTCACCTGCGACCAGCACGCCGTCTACAAGACCGGTGCCAAGGAGATCGCCTCCCAGGAAGGCGTCTCGCTCACCTTCATGGCCAAGTTCAACGAGCGCGAGGGCAACTCCTGCCACATCCACCTCTCGCTCCAGGACGAGCACGGCACCAACGCCATGGCCGGGGACGGGCCCGGTGGCATGTCCCCCGTGATGCGCCACTTCCTGGCCGGACAGCTCGCCGCGCTGCGCGACTTCTCCTTGCTGTACGCGCCCACCGTCAACGCGTACAAACGCTTCCAGCCCGGCTCGTTCGCCCCCACCGCCGTCGCCTGGGGGTACGACAACCGCACCTGCTCGCTGCGGGTGGTCGGCCACGGCCGGTCCCTGCGCTTCGAGAACCGGCTGCCCGGCGGGGACGTCAACCCGCACCTCGCCGTCGCCGGACTCGTCGCGGCGGGCATCCACGGCATCGAGAACGAACTGGAACTCCCCGAGCCCTGCTCCGGCAACGCCTACGAGGCCGGGTACCCGCACGTCCCCACCACCCTCGCCGAGGCCGCCGCGCTCTGGGAGAACAGCCCCATCGCCCGCGCCGCCTTCGGCGACGAGGTGGTGGCGCACTACAGCAACATGGCGCGCGTCGAGGTGGACGCCTTCAACGCCGCGGTGACCGACTGGGAGCTTCGCCGCTCCTTCGAACGTCTGTGAGGAACGACCACCCGTGAGGAACGACGTGCAGGAC
The DNA here is from genome assembly GCF_042755665.1 of Streptomyces sp. NPDC059142. Lineage (NCBI taxonomy): Bacteria > Bacillati > Actinomycetota > Actinomycetes > Kitasatosporales > Streptomycetaceae > Streptomyces > Streptomyces sp. NPDC059142. The sequence continues at coordinate 4,511 of NZ_JBHZDA010000114.1, read as the reverse complement.
CACCACGCCGCCGTACACCAGATCCTCAACCCCGCCACCGGGGAGACCATCGCGGCGATCGCCGCGACCACCGTCGAACAGGTCGACACGGCGGTACGGCGCGCCGCCGCCGCCCAGCGCGGATGGGCCGCCGCCGCCCCGGCCGACCGGGCCCGGCTGCTGCGCCGCTTCGCGACCGTCGTCGACGCCCACACCGAGGAACTGGCCCGGCTGGAGGTCCGCGAGGCGGGCCACACCATCGGCAACGCCCGCTGGGAGGCGGGGAACGTCCGCGACCTCCTCGACTACAGCGCCGGGGGAGTGGAGCGGCTGACCGGCCGCCAGATCCCGGTCGCCGGGGGCCTCGACATCACCCTGCTGGAACCGCTCGGTGTGATCGGCGTGATCGCCCCCTGGAACTTCCCCATGCCGATCGCCGCCTGGGGCGCGGCCCCCGCGCTCGCGGCGGGCAACGCCGTCCTCCTCAAACCCGCCGAGACCACCCCGCTCACCGCCCTGCGGCTGGCCGAACTCGCCCTGGAGGCGGGGCTCCCCGAGCATCTCCTCCAGGTCCTGCCCGGCGCGGGCGACGTCGCGGGCAACGCGCTGGTCGAACACCCCGGCGTCGCCAAGATCGTCTTCACCGGCTCCTCCCGGGTCGGCCGGCAGATCCTGGCGAAGAGCGGCGCCCTGATGAAGCGCGTCACCCTCGAACTCGGCGGCAAGAGCCCCAACGTCGTCTTCGCCGACTCCGACCTCGAACAGGCCGCGGCCTCCGCCCCGATGGCCTTCCTCGACAACGCGGGCCAGGACTGCTGCGCCCGTACCCGCATCCTCGTCCAGCGCTCCGTCCACGACCGGTTCCTCGAACTCCTCGCCTCCGCCGTCGCCTCCGTCGTCGTCGGCGACCCCGCCGACGAGAAGACCCAGATGGGACCGCTGATCTCGGAGCCGCAACGGGAGCGCGTCAGGGCGTACGTCCCCGAGGACGCGCGGGCCATCCGGGGCACCGCGCCCGAAGGACCCGGCTTCTGGTTCGCGCCGACCGTCCTCACCGACGCGGCCCCGGACTCCGCGGTCGCCACCGAGGAGGTCTTCGGCCCCGTCGCCGTCGTCCTGCCCTTCGAGGACGAGGCCGACGCGGTCCGGCTGGCCAACGCCACCGACTACGGCCTCGCCGGATCGATCTGGACCCGGGACGTCGGCCGCGCCCTGCGGGTCTCGCGCGCCGTCGCCGCGGGCAATCTCTCCGTCAACTCGCACAGCGCCGTCCGCTACGGCACCCCCTTCGGCGGCTACAAGCAGTCCGGACTCGGCCGGGAGCTGGGCCCCGACGCCCTCGCCGCCTTCACCGAAACCAAGAACGTCTTCCTCAGCACGGAGGTCTGAGCGCCATGACCACTCCCGCGACCGACCCGACCGCCCCGGCGGACATCGTCTGCCGCCGCCTCGTCGGCCGTACCGCCGTCATCACCGGAGCCGCCAGCGGCATCGGGCTCGCCACCGCGCGCCGCCTCGCCTCCGAGGGCGCGCACATCGTCTGCGGCGACATCGACGAGACCGCGGGCAAGGCCGCCGCCGAGGCGGTCGGCGGCACCTTCGTACGCGTCGACGTCACCGACGCCGACGAGGTCGAGGCGCTGTTCCGGGCGGCCCACGACACCTACGGCAGCGTCGACATCGCCTTCAACAACGCGGGCATCTCACCGCCCGACGACGACTCCATCCTCACCACGGGACTCGACGCCTGGAAGCGGGTCCAGGAGGTCAACCTCACCTCCGTCTACCTCTGCTGCAAGGCCGCGCTTCCCTACATGCGCCGCCAGGGCCGCGGCTCCATCATCAACACCGCCTCCTTCGTGGCCCGGATGGGCGCGGCGACCTCGCAGATCTCGTACACCGCCTCCAAGGGCGGCGTACTCGCCATGTCCCGCGAACTGGGCGTGCAGTTCGCCCGCGAGGGGATCCGGGTCAACGCCCTCTGCCCGGGGCCGGTCAACACCCCGCTGCTCCAGGAGCTGTTCGCGAAGGACCCGGAGCGGGCCGCGCGCCGGCTCGTCCACATCCCGCTGGGCCGGTTCGCCGAGGCGGAGGAGATCGCGGCGGCCGTCGCCTTCCTCGCCAGCGACGACTCGTCCTTCGTGAACGCCACCGACTTCCTGGTCGACGGCGGCATCTCGGGCGCCTACGTCACCCCCCTGTAGCCAGGACCGGCCGTCCCGTTCCGCCGTACGCAGGCGGGACGGGACGGCGCTCAAGGGCCGTCAAGGGCCGTCAAGGGCCCTTGAGGGTCCTCGTTCCTCAAGGAGTCCCGGAGATCAGAGGAAGGTACGGCCCTCGCCCCGGTACGTGGGCACCGACTCCACCACCCGGTCGCCCTCGACCAGCCGGAGCGTGTCGAACCGCTCGCACAGCTCCCCGGCCTTGGCGTGCCGGAACCACACCTTGTCGCCGATCAGCAGATCGTCGGCCGCCGCCCCCAGCAGCGGGGTCTGCACCTCGCCGGGCCCTTCCTGCGTGTCGTACCGCAGCCCCTCCGGGAGATACGGCACGGGCAGCCGGTCGGCGCCCGCCGGGCCCGACGCCGGGTAGCCGCCGCCCAGCACCGTCACCACCCCGACGCCCGGCCTGCGCACCACCGGCTGGGCGAACAGCGCCGCCGGACGGCCCGTGAACGACGTGTAGTTGTCGAAGAGCCGCGGTACGTAGAGGCCCGAGCCCGCGGCGATCTCCGTCACCGCGTCCTCGGCCGCCGTGTGCTGGACGCTGCCGGTGCCTCCACCGTTGACGAACTCCAGGCCGGGCGCGACGGTCCGTACGGCGCGCACCACCGCGGCGCGCCGCTCGGCCAGCTCCCTCCGGGCGACGGACTGCATCAGCCGGACGGCGCGCGAGCGCAGCGGACGTCCCGCCAGGGAGTCACCGACCCCGGCCACATGCCCCTCGTACGCCATGAGCCCGACCAGCCGGAATCCGGGGCGCCGCGCCACCGACCTGGCCAGCTCGGCGAGCTGGGCCGGCTCGCTCAGCGGGGAGCGCAGGGCGCCGATCCTGACCCGGCCGCCGAACAGCCGCAGCGCCGTGTCCAGTTCCAGACAGACCCTGACCTCCTCCCGGCCGCCCTCACGCGCGGCGTCGATCAGGTCGAGCTGGGCCGGGTCGTCGACCATCACCGTGACGGCGGCGGCGAGTTTGGGGTCCGCCGCGAGTTCCGCGTAGGCGGCGCGGTCGGCCGACGGATAGGCGAGGAGCACGTCGTCGAAGCCCGACCGGGCCAGCCAGAGCGACTCGGCCAGCGTGAACGACATGATCCCCGCGAAGCCCTCCCTGGCCAGCACCCGTTCCAGCAGGGCACGGCAGCGCACCGACTTGCTCGCCACCCGCAGCGGCTTGCCGCCGGCCCGTCGCACGAGGTCGTCGGCGTTGGCGTCGAAGGCGTCGAGATCGACCATCGCCAGCGGCGCGTCGAGGTGGGCGGTCGCCCGGTCGTATCGGGCGCGATCGGTGGCGCGCGGGGGCGGGAACGGAGTCATGGGCCGAGCTTGCCAGACCTCATTACCGCGCGGTAGGGGGATGATCTGGGCAGATCACCCCGGGGCTTCCCGGACGTTCCCGCGGGGTGCTCCCCAGCCCGTAGAGTGGCGCACACACCGCGTCGAACGGGCCTGTGCCGTACGGCCGGTAGAGGTGTGGGGCGGTTCAGGTCCGCATGGTTTCCCAGGGGGTCGGATGAGCACGGAGGCACCACGGGCTCCCATCCCTCCCCGCCCCACGGCGCCCCCGCGCGTACCCGCCCAGACGGCCGCCCGCGACCAGGACACCCCGGAGACCGCGCCGCCGCCGTCCGGGGACACCGCCGCTGCGGCGCCCGCCCAGGCCCCCGAGTCCGCGCACCCGGCTCCCGGCGGGGCGCCCGCCGGCGCACCGTCCCCGGTCCTGCCGTACGGCGACGTACGGTTCACCGCCGGGGGCGGGCTCACGCCGTACGGGCCCCGGCCGTCGGGCGGCGGATACTTCAGCCGCGGCCCCGCCCCCACCCCGCCCCGGCCCGAGGCCCCGGCGCCCGCCGGGCCACTTCCTCCGGCCGCCGCCCCGGCCCCGGTCCCGGCACCGAAGCCCGCACCGGCCCCGGTGGCCGAGCCCCCCGCCACCCCGGCCACGGGGACGGCCGACCGTCCCGGCCAGGACACGAGCGCCCCCGCCGCGCCGAGCCCCGCGCCCGCGGTTCCGAGTCCGGCCCCCGAGCCGAGCCCCGCGCCCGCCGTCGTACCCCCGCCTCCCGCGCCCCGGAGCCCCGCCGGGCCGCCGCCGAGCGCCCGGCCTCGGTCCGCCGCGCCGGTGCGGACACCCCCGCCGCCCGCCGTGCCGCCCGCCACCGCGACGCCCTTCCCCGCGCCGCCCGCCGCGCCCCCGAGCGCGGCCCCGCCCCCGGCCGCCCCCGGCCCGGCGGCCGGCCGTCCGCGTCCCGGGGCCTCCAACCCCCCCGACCCCCCCCCCCGCCGGGTCGCCGGCGCGCGCGCCCCCGACCCCCC
>NZ_JBHZDA010000113.1:0-22794 GCF_042755665.1 Streptomyces sp. NPDC059142 | reverse complement strand
CCTCCGGAGAGGTGCGGGGCCCGGCTTTCGTCACGTGCGGTGCGACCCGCGGCTGCCGTCAGGATCAGACGGCGGCCGGGTCCTCCTCGACGAGGAGGTTGCGGGTGCGGTTGGCGTCCAGCGGAACGCCGGGGCCCATCGTGGTGGCCAGCGTGGCCTTCTTGATGTAGCGGCCCTTCGCGGCGGACGGCTTGAGACGGAGGATCTCCTCCAGCGCCGCGGCGTAGTTCTCGACCAGCTTCGTCTCGTCGAAGGAGACCTTGCCGATGATGAAGTGCAGGTTCGAGTGCTTGTCGACGCGGAACTCGATCTTGCCGCCCTTGATGTCGTTCACAGCCTTGGTGACATCGGGGGTGACGGTGCCGGTCTTCGGGTTCGGCATCAGACCACGCGGGCCGAGGACGCGGCCGAGGCGGCCGACCTTGCCCATGAGGTCCGGGGTGGCGACGACGGCGTCGAAGTCCAGACGGCCCTTCGAGACCTCGTCGATCAGTTCGTCGGCGCCGACGATGTCGGCGCCCGCGGCACGCGCGGCCTCGGCACGGTCACCGGTCGCGAAGACCAGGACCCGGGCGGTCTTGCCGGTGCCGTGCGGAAGGTTCACGGTGCCACGGACCATCTGGTCGGCCTTGCGCGGGTCGACGCCCAGACGCATGGCCACCTCGACGGTGCCGTCGAACTTGGTGGTGGTGGTGTCCTTGGCGAGACGGACGGCTTCGAGCGGGGCGTACGTACGCTCCCGGTCGATCTTCGCGTCCGCGCCGCGGAGAGCCTTGCTGCGCTTCACTTCTTCTCCTGGTGTTTCTTCAGGTGTGGAGTTCGTGGTGCGGGCCGCGCTCGGCCCTCCCACTGGGGTGTGCCCTGCTGGGTCAGCCCTCGACCGTGATGCCCATGGAGCGGGCGGTGCCGGCGATGATCTTCTCGGCGGCGTCCAGGTCGTTGGCGTTCAGGTCGGGCATCTTGGTCGTGGCGATGTCGCGCACCTGGTCGCGGGTGAGCTTCGCGACCTTCTTGACGTGCGGCTCGCCGGAGCCCTTGTCCACACCAGCGGCCTTGAGGATCAGCTTGGCGGCCGGCGGAGTCTTGGTGATGAAGGTGAAGGAGCGGTCCTCGTAGACCGTGATCTCCACCGGCACGACCATGCCACGCTGCGACTCGGTCGCGGCGTTGTAGGCCTTGCAGAACTCCATGATGTTGACGCCGTGCTGGCCCAGCGCGGGGCCGACCGGCGGAGCCGGGTTGGCCGCGCCGGCACTGATCTGGAGCTTGATGAGCCCCGTGACCTTCTTCTTCTTGGGAGGCATTGCTCTCTCCGGGTCCATTTGAGAGTTTTCAGCCCGCCGTCCGGTCATCCGGATGGAGGCATACCGCACAACGATAACGGGTATAGCCGTACGGCCAAAAACCGACAGGTCAGACAGGCGTGAACCCCTGTCTGACCTGTCGGAAGTGCGTGTTCCGGAAGAAGGATCAGTTCTTCTGGATCTGGTCGAAGCTCAGCTCGACCGGGGTCTCGCGACCGAAGATCTCCACGAGGCCCTTGACCTTCTTCGAGTCCGCGTTGATCTCGTTGATGGTCGCCTGGAGGGTGGCGAAGGGGCCGTCGGTGACGGTGACCGAGTCGCCGACCTCGAAGTCCAGCACCTGGACCTCGACCTTGCGCGACGGCGCCGGCTTGCCCTCGGCCTCCGCCGCCTCGCGGGCGGCCTTCTCCTCGGCCTCCGGGGCGAGCATCTTGACGATCTCGTCCAGGGTCAGCGGGTACGGGTCGTAGGCGTTGCCCACGAAGCCGGTGACACCGGGGGTGTTGCGGACGACGCCCCAGGACTCGTTCGTCAGGTCCATGCGGACGAGAACGTACCCGGGAAGCTTGTTCTGGCGGACGTTCTTGCGCTCGCCGTTCTTGATCTGGACGATCTCTTCCTCGGGGACTTCAGCCTGGTAGATGAATTCCTCGACGTTGAGCGAGACGGCGCGCTGCTCCAGGTTGGCCTTCACGCGCTTCTCGTAGCCCGCGTAGGTGTGGATCACGTACCACTCGCCGGGCAGCCCGCGGAGTTCGTCACGCAGGGCGGCGACCGGGTCCACCGGCGCCTCGGCGGCGGCTTCCGTCCCGTCCTCGGCCTCGTCGTCGGCAGCCTCGTCGTCCGCGTCGGCTTCAGCGGAGTCGTCGGCGGTCGCTTCGGTCTCGTCCTCGACGTGCAGCGCGGCCTCTTCGGCCGGCTCGCCGGCGGCGACGTCAGCGGCTTCGGCCTGGTCTGGCTCGACAGCGTCCGCCGCCTCGACGATGTCGGTCTGGTCCTTTCGGGACTCCACCGACTCGCTGGCGTCGTTCAGTTTCGGGTCAGACACGGTGGCTGCTTCTTCCTGGCTCAATGGGTGGAACACGCGAAAGGGGCGCCGCACCGGGCGCCCTTCGCGGGATCAGCCGAAGACGTACTTGATTGCTTGCTGGAAGCCATAGTCAATCACGGTCACCAGACCGATCATGACGACCACGAAGACAATCACCACGGTGGTGTACGTCGTCAGCTGGTTACGAGTCGGCCAGACGACCTTGCGCAGCTCGGCGACGATCTGTCGGTAGAAGAGGGCGAGACGGCCCAGAGGGCCCTTCTTGCCGCGCTTTCCGCCCTTGCGGGGCTTCTTCGACTCGGCGGACTCATCGTCGGCATCAGGCTTGTCGATGGAGCCCACGGCATCCGCCACTCTCTCTCACCTGATTCCGGGTCGTGACCGTGCCGCGCCCGGGGGAGCCGCACGGCGATGCATTGAATGTACGTACATGCGCACACATCCTGGCGAAGATGTGTGAAGCAGGGCCGGAGGGACTTGAACCCCCAACCGCTGGTTTTGGAGACCAGTGCTCTACCAATTGAGCTACGACCCTTTGCGTTCTCCCTCAACCTACCGCATCCGACCGGATGCACGGAGTGCCCGGTGCGGCTTCGGAGCTGAAGGCCAACGGTCAGTGAGTGTACGTGGTCATGGGCCCTGCGTCGAACAGCTTCCCCCGGAGCCCCACGGGGCGTCCGGGGAACCGCCGGGCGAAACCTGTGTGCCGCGGAGGTTTCCGGTCTGGGACCATGGGCCCCATGAGCCCTGCAACCCCTCCCACCGAGCGCCGGGTCTCCGCCCGCATCGGCGCGATCTCCGAGTCCGCGACCCTCGCCGTGGACGCCAAGGCCAAGGCCCTGAAGGCCGCCGGGCGTCCGGTGATCGGCTTCGGTGCCGGCGAGCCCGACTTCCCGACGCCCGGCTACATCGTGGACGCCGCGGTCGAGGCCTGCCGCGACCCCAGGTTCCACCGCTACACGCCGGCCGGCGGACTCCCCGAGCTGAAGGCCGCCATCGTCGCGAAGACGCTGCGTGACTCCGGTTACGAGATCGAAGCGTCCCAGGTCCTCGTGACCAACGGCGGCAAGCAGGCGATCTACGAGGCGTTCGCAGCCGTCCTGGACCCGGGCGACGAGGTCATCGTCCCGGCCCCGTACTGGACGACCTACCCCGAGTCGATCCGGCTGGCCGGCGGTGTCCCGGTAGAGGTCGTGGCCGACGAGACCACGGGCTACCGCGTCTCCGTCGAGCAGTTGGAGGCCGCCCGCACGGAGCGTACGAAGGTCGTGCTCTTCGTCTCCCCGTCCAACCCGACGGGCGCCGTCTACAGCGCGGCCGACACCGAGGCCATCGGCCGCTGGGCCGTCGAGCACGGTCTGTGGGTGCTGACGGACGAGATCTACGAGCACCTCGTCTACGGCGACGCCGCCTTCACCTCGCTGCCCGCCGTCGTGCCCGAGCTGCGCGACAAGTGCATCGTCGTCAACGGTGTGGCCAAGACGTACGCCATGACGGGCTGGCGCGTCGGCTGGGTCGTCGGCCCCAAGGACGTCGTCAAGGCCGCGACCAACCTCCAGTCGCACGCCACGTCCAACGTCTCCAACGTCGCGCAGGCCGCCGCCCTCGCCGCCGTCTCCGGCGACCTGGAGGCGGTCGCCGAGATGCGGACCGCCTTCGACCGGCGCCGCAGGACGATCGTCCGGATGCTCAACGAGATCGACGGCGTGGTCTGCCCCGAGCCCGAGGGCGCCTTCTACGTCTACCCGTCGGTGAAGGCCCTGCTCGGCAAGGAGATCCGCGGCACCCGCCCGGCAACCTCCGTCGAGCTGGCCGCGCTGATCCTGGACGAGGCCGAGGTCGCGGTCGTGCCGGGCGAGGCGTTCGGCACGCCCGGGTATCTGCGGCTGTCCTACGCGCTCGGTGACGAGGATCTCGCCGAGGGCATCGGGCGCCTCCAGAAGCTGCTGGCCGAGGCCAAGGACTGACGCCTCCACCCGCTCCCACCAGCGATCGAACGGGTCCCCGGCCACCGGCCTGGGGCCCGTTCCCCGTTCCGGATCTGCGTTCGGACAAGATCTCGATCGGGGAAAGTGGCTGCCGGTGGCTCTTTCCGTACGGCAGGATCTATGGATGGAGAGCACCACCCCCCGCCCCAGGGACCTCAGCCTGCTGCCCAAGGCTCATCTGCATCTGCACTTCACCGGTTCGATGCGCCCGTCGACGCTGCTCGAACTCGCCGACAAGTACGGCGTCCACCTCCCCGACGCGTTGACCGGCGGCGAACCGCCGAAGCTGCGCGCCACCGACGAACGCGGCTGGTTCCGCTTCCAGCGGCTGTACGACATCGCCCGGTCGTGTCTGCGGGCGCCCGAGGACATCCAGCGGCTGGTGCGCGAGGCCGCCGAGGAGGATGTGCGGGACGGCTCGGGATGGCTGGAGATCCAGGTCGACCCCACCTCGTACGCCCCGCACCTCGGCGGACTGATCCCGGCGCTGGAGATCATCCTGGACGCGGTGGACACCGCGTCCAGGGAGACCGGGCTCGGGATGCGGGTGCTGGTCGCCGCGAACCGGATGAAGCACCCGCTGGAGGCCAGGACCCTGGCGCGGCTCGCGGTGCGCTACGCGGACCGGGGCGTCGTCGGCTTCGGGCTCTCCAACGACGAGCGGCGCGGCATGGCCAGGGACTTCGACCGGGCCTTCGCGATCGCCAGGGACGGCGGGCTGCTGGCCGCGCCGCACGGCGGCGAGCTGACCGGGCCCTCGTCCGTACGCGACTGCCTGGACGATCTGAGCGCCTCCCGCATCGGCCACGGCGTGCGCGCCGCGGAGGACCCCCGGCTGCTGCGCAGGCTCGCGGAGCGCGGGGTGACCTGCGAGGTCTGCCCGGCGTCGAACGTCGCGCTGGGCGTCTACGAGAAGCCCGAGGACGTCCCCCTGCGCACGCTGTTCGACGCCGGGGTGCCGATGGCGCTGGGCGCCGACGACCCGCTGCTCTTCGGCTCCCGGCTGGCGGCGCAGTACGAACTGGCGCGGACCCACCAGAACTTCAGCGACACGGAACTGGCCGAGCTGGCCCGGCAGTCGGTACGGGGCTCGGCGGCGCCGGGCGGGGTACGGGAGAAGCTGCTGTCCGGGATCGACTCCTGGCTGGCCGCCTGAGGGCTCCGCGGAGGCCGCGCGGACCTCAGAGGCTGACGCCCACCGTCACCGGCTCGTTGACCAGGGTGATCCCGAAGGCGTCGTACACCCCGGCGACGACCTCGCGCGCGAGGGCGAGCAGGTCCTCGGTGCGCGCGGCGCCCCGGTTGGTGAGCGCGAGGGTGTGCTTGGTGGAGATCCTGGCCGGGCCCGCGCCGTACCCCTTGGTGAAACCGGCCCGGTCGATGAGCCACGCCGCGGAGGTCTTCGTCCGCCCCTCCCCCTCCGGGAAGCCGGGCGGTGTCACGTCGTCGCCGAGACGGTCCTTGACGCGCGCGGTGAACTCCGCGTACTGGGCGTCGGTGAGGATCGGGTTGGTGAAGAACGACCCCGCGGACCAGGTGTCGTGGTCCTCCGGGTCGAGCACCATGCCCTTGCCCGCCCGCAGCTTGAGGACGGTGTCCCGGGCGGTGGCGGCGGGAACCCGGTCGCCGGGCTCGACGCCGAGGGCGCGGGCGGTCTCGGCGTACTTGAGCGGGGCGGAGAGCCCGCCGGCGTCCTCCAGACCGAAGCGGACGCGCAGCACCACCCAGCGCTCGGGGTGCTGCTTGAAGCGGCTGTGGCGGTACGAGAAGCCGCACTCCGCGCCGGTGAGCGTGACGGCCTCGCGGGTGGTGCGGTCGTAGGCGACGACCTCGGTGATGGTCGTGGAGACCTCCTGGCCGTACGCCCCGACGTTCTGGATCGGGGTGGCGCCGGCCGAGCCGGGGATGCCGGCCAGGCACTCGACGCCCGCGAGGCCCGCCTCGACGGTCCGGGCGACGGCGTCGGTCCACACCTCGCCGGCGGCCAGCTCCAGCGCCGTACCGTCGAGCGCGAAGCCCTGGGTCGCGATGCGCAGGGCGGTCCCGTCGAAGCCCCGGTCGCCGATGACCAGGTTGCTGCCGCCGCCGATGACCAGCAGCGGGGTGCCCGCGTCGTCGGCCTCCCGTACGGCGGCGATCACCTCGTCGTCGGTGACGGCCGTGATGAGCCGGGCGGCGGGGCCGCCGAGGCGGAAGGTGGTCAGAGGGGCGAGAGGAGCGTCGTGGAGTACGTGCACGGCACAAGCGTAAGGGGCGCCCGTCCATTGCGAGCGCCCCTTACCGGCGGCCCGCGGGCCGCCGGTGCGTAGGTCAGCCGAGCCGGACGACGGCGCGGGCCATGCCCAGCACCTTCTGCCCCGCGCTCATCGCGGTCAGGTCCACGCGGACCCGGCCGTCCTCCAGCTTCGCCGCGACCTTCGCGCTGACCTCGACCAGGGCGCCGGTCTCGTCGTTGGGGACGACGACGGGCTTGGTGAAGCGGACGCCGTACTCGACGACCGCTCCCGGGTCGCCGGCCCAGTCGGTCACCACGCGGATCGCCTCGGCCATGGTGAACATGCCGTGGGCGATGACGTCGGGGAGGCCGACCTCCTTGGCGAACTTCTCGTTCCAGTGGATCGGGTTGAAGTCCCCGGAGGCGCCCGCGTACCGCACCAGCGTGGCCCGGGTGACGGGGAAGCTCCGCGCCGGCAGCTCCGTACCGACCTCGACGTCGTCGTAACCGATCTTCGCGGTCATCGCTCTCACGCCCCCTCGGCGGCGCGCGCCACCAGCTTGGTCCACGCGGTCACCACATGCTCGCCGGCCTCGTCGTGCACCTCGCCGCGCACGTCGATGATGTCGTTCCCTGCGAGGGACTTGATCGCCTCGATGGTGGAGGTGACGCTGAGCCGGTCCCCCGCGCGCACGGGGCGGGTGTAGGCGAACTTCTGGTCGCCGTGGACGACCCGGCTGTAGTCCAGACCGAGCTGCGGATCGGCGACGACCTCACCGGCCGCCTTGAACGTGATGGCGAACACGAAGGTCGGCGGGGCGATCAGATCGGTGTGCCCGAGCGCCTTGGCGGCCTCCGGGTCGGTGTACGCCGGATTGGGGTCGCCCACCGCCTCGGCGAACTCACGGATCTTCTCCCGGCCGACCTCGTACGGCGCGGTGGGCGGATAGCTCCGCCCCACGAAGGACTGATCGAGCGCCACTGACTCGCTCCCTCCCTGATGTAGATGACCACTACAAACGACGCGAGGCCGTCCCCAACCGGGGACGGCCTCGCGTACGAGCCTGATTCAGCGCGTTTCGCGGTGCGCGGTGTGCGAGTTGCAGCGCGGGCAGTGCTTCTTCATCTCAAGACGGTCCGGGTTGTTACGCCGGTTCTTCTTGGTGATGTAGTTCCGCTCCTTGCACTCCACGCAGGCCAGCGTGATCTTCGGGCGGACGTCGGTGGCAGCCACGTGAGTGCTCCTTGGACGGACAACGGATGAAAGGATGAACGCATAAAAGAGTAGCCGATCGAAGGACCGACCCCACAATCGGCTACTTTTGTGTAGCGGTGACCGGACTTGAACCGGTGACACAGCGATTATGAGCCGCTTGCTCTACCGACTGAGCTACACCGCTTCGATGCTGGATCTCCTCGCCCGAAGGCGAGGATCACCGAACATCTGAGCCCCAATACGGAATCGAACCGTAGACCTTCTCCTTACCATGGAGACGCTCTACCGACTGAGCTATTGGGGCGAGCGATGAAGACATTACACGGTCGCCCGCCGATCGCCCAAATCCGTTTCGTGGCCCGTCGCCCCAGGTGTCCCGGCCCGTGTCGCACGCCACTTGCGGCCCCGCTCCCCCGCGGTCGCGGCACGGTTCCGGCACCGGTCGTACCGGCCACCCGTGGGCTCGCCGGTACGACTATTCCGCTCCTCCGCGAACCCCGGCCGGGGCGCCCCTAGGCTCGGCTCCGCGCTCCGTGATCTTGCAGGCGCGCGCGGACCCTCTCCCCCAGGAGCCCGATGCCCGACAGCCAGCCGCGCCCGCCCGACGGGGCCATGGCCGACACCTCCGCGCTCGTGCTCTGCGGCGCCCGGCTCGTCGACGGCCGCACCGTCGACGTACGGATCGGCGGGGGCCGGATCGAGGCCGTGGGCACCCCGGGCAGCCTCCCGCAGGGCACCGGCGCCGCTCGGGTGGACCTCGGCGGCTATCTGCTGCTGCCCGCCCCCGCCGAGCCGCACGCCCACAGCGACACCGCGCTCACCGCCGACCGCACCGCCCGCGGCCCCGCCCCGTACACCGCCGAGGACGTGCAGCGGCGCGCCACCGAGGCCGCGCTCCTCCAGCTCGGACACGGCGCGACCGCGCTGCGCTCCCACGTACGGATCGGGGACGCCCAGGAGCTGGGGCGGCTCGCGGCGGTGCTCCGGGCGCGGCGCTCGCTGCGCGGGCTCGCGGATCTGACCGCGGTGGCCGTGCCCCGGCTGCTGACCGGGCTCGCGGGCGCCGACGGGCTCGCGATGCTGCGCGACGCGGTGACGATGGGCGCGGGCGTGGTCGGCGGCTGCCCGGACCTCGACCCCGACCCGACCGGGTACGTGGAGACGGTGCTGGAAGTCGCGGCGGAGCACGGCTGCCCCGTCGACCTGCACACGGAGGGCGCGGAGCCGGCCCGGCTGGCGCGGCTCGCGGCGCTGGCGGGCGGGGTGCCGGCCGGGGTGACGCTCGGGCCGTGCGCGGGGCTGGCCGCGCTGCCCGCCGAGGTCGCGGGGCGGGCGGCGGACCAGTTGGCGGCGGCCGGGGTGACGGTGGTCTGCCTGCCGCAGGGCGGCTGCGGGGGTGTGGAGCGGCGCGGTACGGAGCGGGCGGGCGGGGTGCGCGGGGTGGCGCCCGTCCGGCTGCTGCGGGCGGCCGGTGTACGGCTCGCGGCGGGCGGCGGGGCGCTGCGGGACCTGTCGAACCCGGTGGGGCGCGGGGATCCGCTGGAGGCGGCGTATCTGCTGGCCTCGCAGGGCGGGGTGCGGGCGGCGGACGCGTACGGCGCGGTGAGCGGGGCGGCGCGGGCGGCGATGGGGCTGCCGGAGGTGCGGGTGGAGGCGGGCTTCCCCGCGGAGCTGCTGGCGGTGCGCGGGGAGCGGATCGAGGGGGTGCTCTCGCTCGCGTACAGCAGGATCGTGATCCACCGGGGGCGGGTGGTGGCGCGGACGAGCGCGGTGCGGGAGTACTGCGACTCGGCGGAGTCGGGCGGGCCGGAGCTGCCGCGCCAGGGGCGTCCGGGCGCGGGTCCGTGAGCGGGAGGCGTACGGGCGGGGCGTGGCCGTGCGGCGGGTGGCGGCGCCGGGACGTACGGTCGTGACCATGCGAATCGTGATTGCCGGAGGACATGGTCAGATCGCGCTGCGGCTGGAGCGTCTGCTCGCCGCGCGCGGACACGGGGTGGCGGGCATCATCCGCAACCCCGGTCAGGCGGAGGAGCTGCGGGCCGCGGGCGCCGAACCGGTCGTCCTGGACCTGGAGTCGGCCTCCGTCGAGGAGGTGGCCGAGGTGCTGGCGGGCGCGGACGCGGCGGTGTTCGCCGCGGGCGCGGGCGGCGGCAGCGGGACGGCCCGCAAGGAGACGGTGGACCTGGGCGCGGCGGTGCTCTTCGCGGACGCGGCGGAGCGCGCGGGCGTCCGCCGCCATGTGGTCGTCTCGTCGATGGGCGCGGACCCGGACCACCGGGGTGACGAGGTCTTCGACGCGTACCAGCGCGCGAAGGGCGCGGCGGACGTCTCCGTACGGTCGAGGTCCGGGCTGGACTGGACGATCCTGCGGCCGGGGGCGCTGACGGACGACGCGGGGACGGGCCTGGTGACGCTGGCGGCGTCGACGGGGCGGGGTCCGGTGGCGCGCGACGACGTGGCGGCGGTGCTGGCGGCCCTGCTGGAGACGCCGGGGACGGCGGGTCTGACGCTGGAGCTGATCGGCGGCGCGGTCCCGGTGGCGGACGCGGTGAAGGCGGCGGCCGACGGCGGCTGATCCACGGGACGTGGCGTACGGGGCCCGCCGCGCGGGCCTCCGGCGTCGGCGTCCCGCGTACCGGGTCCCTCCACGCGAATGGCCCCTTCCGTACGTTTCCGTACGGAAGGGGCCATCTCGATCGCGTGGCGGCGCCAGGATTCGAACCTGGGAAGGCTAAGCCGGCGGATTTACAGTCCGCTCCCATTGGCCACTCGGGCACACCGCCATGGGATGTCGCTGCCGTCCGAGCTGCCCTTTTCGGGGCGGTGCTCCTTGGCAACGACGTAAACGATACCCGATCCCGAGGGGTGCTCCGCCACCGGATTGTTCCGCGCTCGGGGCGGTCCCGGGTGACTAGGCTTTACGGCGACGGTGACGGCGTCGGCAGCGCCTCGACCGCGCCCGGCGACAACCGGCAGCACGACAGCACCCATTCAGGCAGACCGACCGATACAAGGAGCCACAGGACATGGCCGACTCCAGTTTCGACATCGTCTCGAAGGTCGAGCGGCAGGAGATCGACAACGCCCTCAACCAGGCCGCGAAGGAGATCTCGCAGCGCTACGACTTCAAGAACGTGGGGGCCTCGATCGACTGGTCCGGCGAGAAGATCCTGATGCAGGCGAACTCCGAGGAGCGGGTCAGCGCGATCCTCGACGTCTTCCAGTCCAAGCTGATCAAGCGCGGCATCTCGCTGAAGGCGCTGGACGCCGGCGAGCCGCAATTGTCCGGCAAGGAGTACAAGATCTTCGCGTCCATCGAGGAGGGCATCTCCCAGGACAACGCCAAGAAGGTCGCGAAGCTCATCCGCGACGAGGGCCCCAAGGGCGTCAAGGCGCAGGTGCAGGGCGACGAGCTGCGGGTCAGCTCGAAGAGCCGTGACGACCTCCAGACCGTGATCGCACTGCTGAAGGGGCACGACTTCGACTTCGCGCTCCAGTTCGTCAACTACCGCTGAGGACGGCGGTTCGGGGACCGCGCCCGGAGCAGGGGTGCGGTGTCCGAATTCCGCCGGTCCGACGGGTTCCGGGGGCGCAGACTCGTCGGTGAGCGGTCGTCGGACGCACCGCGCGGAGAGGAGAGAGTGATGACAGTCACCTTGTACACCACGGTCGGCAGCCCGTTGGGCGACGTACTCCTGGCCGGTGTGGAATCCGCCACGGCGCCGGGCGGTGTGGCGCTCGCCTCGCTCTCCCTGCCGGACCAGAAGGGCGCCGCGGTCGTCCAGGACGAATGGGTCCGCGCGCCCGAGGCGTTCACCGGGGTCGTGTCGCAGCTCGGCGCGTACTTCGACGGAGCGTCGACGGGCTTCGACCTCGAATACACCGTGGGCGGTACGGAGTTCCAGCGCCGGGTCTGGTCGGCGGTGGACGCCGTTCCGTACGGCGCGACGGTGACGTACGGACAGATCGCGGAGCGGGTGGGCGCCTCCGGCGCGGGGGTGCGGGCCGTGGGGACGGCGATCGGGCGCAATCCGCTGCTCGTCGTACGGCCGTGTCACCGGGTGATCGGCGCGGACGGGGCGCTGCGGGGGTACGCGGCCGGACTGGAGCGCAAGGAGCGGCTCCTCGGCCTGGAGGGCGCGCTGACGCCATGAGCGGCGGCGCTGCGGGAGACCCCGGCACGGCGGGAGGCGGCGACGCGGCGGGAGGCGGCGACGCGCTGTTCCCGGAGCCGCTCGCGGCGCGGCGGACGCGTACCGTCGTCGCGCCCGGGGCGGTGCACGTCCCGGACTGGCTGCCGGCGGAACGGCAGCGGGAGCTGGTGGCGGTCTGCCGGGAGTGGGCGCGGGGTCCGGTGCCGATCCGGCACACGGTGCTGCCGAGCGGTGGCGTGATGTCCGTGCAGACGGTGTGTGTCGGCTGGCACTGGCAGCCGTACCGGTACACACGGAGCGCGGGCGATGTGAACGGCGCGCGGGTGGCGGAGTTCCCCGGCTGGCTCGCCGAGTTGGGGCGCGCGGCGCTCGCCGAGGCGTACGGCGATCAGGCCGCCGCCACGGCGTACGCGCCGGACACGGCGCTGGTCAACTTCTACGACGGCGACGCGCGGATGGGGCTGCACCAGGACAAGGACGAGAGGTCCGCGGCGCCGGTGGTCTCCCTGAGCATCGGCGACAGTTGCGTCTTCCGGTTCGGCAACCCGGAGAGCCGGGGCCGCCCTTACACGGATGTGCGGCTCGCCTCCGGTGACCTCTTCGTCTTCGGAGGCGAGTCCCGCTTCGCCTATCACGGGGTGCCCAAGGTGTATCCGGGAACGGCCGGTCCGGAGACGGGGATGGGCGGCGGGCGGCTCAACATCACCCTGCGCGAGACGGGTCTGACGGACCCTTCGGGGCGCCCGGGGGCCTGAGGGAGCACCGGGCGCCGGGCGTCCGAGAACGCCCGGCGCCCGTCGGTGTCGCGTCAGCGGGACCGTGAGTGGCCGAAGAGCAGCCGGTACACGATGAGCAGGACCAGCGCGCCGCCTATGGCGGCGATCCAGGTGGCCCCGTCGTAGAAGTCGTTGTTGATCGGCCGGTCGAGCCAGGTCGCCGAGATCCAGCCCCCGATGAAGGCTCCGGCGATCCCGATGAGGGTCGTGCCGATGAGCCCGCCGGGGTCCCGGCCGGGCAGCAGAATCTTGGCGGCGGCGCCGGCGAGCAGTCCGAGAATGATCCAGCTGATGACACCCATGCCTGAACCTGCCTTTCTTGCGGTATCGCCCTCAATGACGCCGCAGAGGCGGGCCGTGGTTGCGATGGTGATGAGGGTGCCCGGCAGCCCCCCCCCCCCGGGGGCGCCGCGGGGGGGCCGGGCTGCTGAAGCTGAGTGATCAACTACCCCGCATCGCCTGAGGCATACGTCCGCATTCCGTAACAGCCCCCGCGAGGGGGCGGCTGCCGGGCGGCGGGCCGGGCGACGGGGGTCGGTGACGGCGCCCTCAGCGGGCGGTGAAGGGCTGGTCCGTGGAGACGATCTCCTTGCCGAGCGGCATCAGGGAGAGCGGGATCAGCTTGAAGTTGGCCAGGCCCAGGGGGATGCCGATGATCGTGACGCACTGGGCGATGCCGGTGACGATATGGCCGAGGGCGAGCCACCAGCCCGCGAGGACCAGCCACAGGACGTTGCCGACGCACGAGGGCGCGCCCGCGTCATGGCGGTCGACCGCCGTGTAGCCGAAGGGCCACAGGGCGTAGACGCCGATCCGGAAGGCGGCCACGCCGAAGGGGATCCCGATGATGGTGATGCACAGCAGGACGCCCGCCAGCATGTACCCGAGGAAGAGCCAGAACCCGCTCAGGACGAGCCAGATAATGTTCAGGATTGTCTTCATGTCCGAGGACCTGCCATCTGTTCTAGTCGGGCGATGCGTTCCGCCATCGGCGGGTGCGTGGAGAACAGTTTCGAGAATCCCTGGCCTGGGCGGAAGGGGTTGGCGATCATCATGTGGCTGGCTGTCTCGATGCGCGGCTCCGCGGGCAGCGGAAGCTGTTTGGTTCCCGATTCCAGCTTACGCAACGCACTCGCCAGGGCGAGCGGGTCGCCCGTGAGCTGGGCGCCGGACGCGTCGGCCTCGTACTCGCGTGAACGGCTCACCGCGAGCTGGATGACGGAGGCCGCCAGCGGCCCCAGGATCATGATCAGGAGCATGCCGAAGAGGCCAGGGCCGTCGTCGTCGTCCGAGCGGCCCACGGGGATGAGCCAGGCGAAGTTCACCAGGAACATCACCACGGAGGCGAGGGCCCCGGCGACGGACGAGATCAGGATGTCGCGGTTGTAGACATGGCTCAGCTCGTGGCCGAGGACCCCGCGCAGCTCCCGCTCGTCCAGGATCTGGAGGATGCCGTCCGTGCAGCAGACGGCCGCGTTGCGCGGGTTGCGGCCGGTGGCGAACGCGTTGGGCGCCTGGGTGGGTGAGATGTACAGGCGCGGCATGGGCTGGCGCGCGGCCGTCGACAGCTCACGGACGATGCGGTAGAGCTGCGGCGCCTCGAATTCGCTGACGGGGCGTGCGCGCATCGCGCGTAGAGCCAGCTTGTCGCTGTTCCAGTACGCGTACGCGTTGGTGCCGACCGCCACGACGAGCGCGACGATCAGACCCGTACTGCCGAAGAAACTGCCGATCGCGATGATGAGTGCGGACAGCCCCCCGAGGAGTACGGCGGTCCTGAGCCCGTTGTGCCGGCGGTGCACGGTACGCCCTCCAAGTCATGCGGCAGGGGAACCCTTTTGCCTGGTGCTGCTCCACTCTCCAGTGGACCCTTCCGTACAGGTCAACGCGAGGCGGGCGGTCCGGGTTCCCCGGCCCACCCGGACGGGGCGTACGGCGTCCGGGTGGTGGCGTGCTCCGTCCGGGTGGTGGCGGGCGTGGGCTCAGAAGAGGCCGGTGCCCGCGAAGCGCAGCACCAGTTGCGGTGCGCCCGAGAGGGCGATGCCCGCGACGGCGGTGAGCGCGATGGCCACGGCGAGGGCGGGCGCCGGGGCGAGGGCCGCCGTTCCGGCGCCGGTGGCCGTCACGGCGGGGGCGTCGGCGGCTTCTCGCGGCTCCTCCGGGGAGCGGAAGAGGACGGCGGTCCACTTGAGGTAGTAGACGAGCGCCACGACCACGTTGAGGGCCATGACGACCGCCAGCCAGCCGAGCCCGGCGTCGACCGCCGTGGAGAAGACGGTGACCTTGGCGAACAGGCCGATGATGCCCGGCGGCAGTCCGGCCAGGCAGAGCAGGAAGAAGCCCATGGCGAGCGCGGCGAGCGGCCGGCGGGCGTAGAGGCCCTGGTGGTCGGAGATGCGGTTCAGCGGCTTCGTACGGGCCACGAGCGCGACGACGGCGAACGCGCCGAGGTTGACGACGGCGTACATCAGGGCGTACGCGACGGTGGCCCCGATCCGGTCCGTACCGCCTCCCCGGCCGTCGCTCCCGTCGCCTCCCCCGCCGTACGCCGCGGCGGCGATCGGTACCAGGAGGTAGCCGGCCTGGGCCACGGACGACCAGGCCAGCAGCCGTACGGCGCTGCCCGCGCGCGTGGCGGACTGCCGGAGCGCGGCCACATTGCCGACCGTCATCGTCAACGCGGCGAGGACGGCGAGGGCCGGCCCCCAGACGGCGTGGTACGAGGGGAACGCGACGACGGTCACCAGGATGAGGCCGGAGAAGCCGACGGCCTTGCCCACCACGGACAGATAGGCGGCGATGGGCAGCGGCGCGCCCACATAGGTGTCGGGCACCCAGAAGTGGAAGGGCGCCGCGGCCGTCTTGAAGGCGAAGCCGACGAGGGTGAGGGCGACGCCCGCCTCGGCGAGGGTGGCGAGCTGTCCGGGGACGTCGTCCAGCCCGGCCGCGATCTCGGTGAGGTGCAGGGTGCCGGTGGCCGCGTACACGAAGCTGACGCCGAGCAGCATGACGGCGGTCGCGGTGACCGAGGAGAGGAAGAACTTCAGCGCCGCCTCGGAGGAGAGCCGGTCGCCGCGCCGGAGCCCGACCAGGGCGAAGGCGGGGAGCGACGCCACTTCGAGGGCGACGACGAGGGTGGCGAGGTCGCGGGCGGCGGGCAGCAGCGCCGCGCCGGCCGCCGAGGCGAGCAGCAGGAACCAGAACTCGCCCGCGGGGAGCTTGCGCGTGTCGTGGAAGGAGAGCAGCGCGGTGAGCAGCGCCCCGCCGAGCACCAGGAGCTGGATGACCAGCGCGAAGTGGTCGGCGGTGTAACTGCACACGTCCGGTGCGGTGGTGAGGCAGAACGTGGTGCGGTCGCCGTGGCGCAGCGGCAGGAGGGTGGCGAGCGCGGCGACGAGACCGGCGATCGCGAGGCCGCCGAGGAGCGGCTTGCGGTGTTCGGGTACGAAGAGGTCCGCGACCAGGATGATCAGGGCGACCACCGCCGCGAGGGTGGGGGGCGCGATCGCGAGCCAGTCGACGGACTGGACGAGGCCGGCGGCGGCGCCGGCACTCTCGGCGGCCACGGTCACGACTTGCCTCCTGCGAGGAGCTTCTGCACGGCGGGGTCGGTGAGGCCGAGGAGGACCGCGGGCCAGAGACCGGCGAGGACGGTCAGGGCGACGAGCGGGGTCCAGGCGGCGATCTCGTAGGTCTGTACGTCGGCGAAGGGGGGCGCGCCGGTGGTTCCCCGCGCGGTCTCCGCTCCCCCGGCCCCGCCGGATCCCGTGGTGGCCTCCGGCTCGTGGGACGGCGCGCCCATGCAGACGCGGCGTACGACGACGAGCAGGTACGCGGCGGTGAGCAGGGTGCCGAACGCGGCGACGGCCATGAAGGTGAGGAAGGCGGGGCGGCTCAGCCCTTCCGCCGGGTCGAACGCGCCGAACAGCGCGAGCATCTCGCCCCAGAATCCGGCGAGCCCGGGGAGTCCGAGCGAGGCGACCGCGGCGAAGGCGAGCAGTCCGCCGAGGCGGGGGGCGCGGCCGTACAGCGCGGCGCCGGTCGCTCCGGCCAGGGTGTCGAGGTCGGCGGTGCCGTACCGGTCCTTGAGGGCTCCGACCAGGAAGAACAGCAGGCCGGTGATGAGGCCGTGGGCGATGTTGGCGAAGAGCGCGCCGTTCACGCCGGTGGGGGTCATCGTCGCGATGCCGAGCAGGACGAAGCCCATATGGCCGACGGAGGAGTAGGCGATCAGCCGTTTGAGGTCGCCGCCCGCGCCGCTCCGGGCGAGGGCGAGGCAGGCGAGGGAGCCGTAGATGATGCCGACGACGGCGAAGGCGGCGAGGTACGGGGCGAAGACCCGCATCCCCTCGGGGGCGATGGGCAGGACGATCCGGACGAATCCGTACGTTCCCATCTTGAGCAGGACGCCGGCGAGGAGGACGGAGCCGACGGTCGGCGCGGCGGTGTGGGCGTCCGGCAGCCAGCTGTGCAGGGGCCACATCGGGGTCTTCACCGCGAGCCCGAGACCGATCGCCAGAACGGCGGTGACCTGCACGGACGTGGTGAGACCTGAGCCGTTGTCAGTGGCGAGTGCCACCATGTCGAAAGTGCCGGCCTTGACTCCGACGAGGAGCAGGCCGAGCAGCATGACGACGGACCCGAGCAGTGTGTAGAGGATGAATTTGACGGCGGCGGCCTGCCGGCCGCCGGTGACGCCTTCCGAGCCGCCCCAGCGGGCGATCAGGAAGTACATCGGGATCAGCACCATCTCGAAGGCCAGGAAGAACAGGATCAGATCGAGGACGGCGAAGGTCGCCAGCGTGCCGGATTCGAGCACGAGCAGCAGGGCGACGAATGCCTTGGGCGAGGGGCCCTGGGGCATCTTGAAGTAGCTGTAGAGCGCGCAGAGGAAGGTCAGCAGCGCGGTCAGGACCAGAAGGGGGAGTGAGATGCCGTCGACGCCGAGGTGGATCCGCACGTCCAGTGCCGGGATCCAGCTGATGTCCGTGGTGGCCTGCATCCTCGACGGCTGGTCGTGGTCGAAGCCGAGCGCGAGGACGATCGCGGCGATGAGGATCGCGCCGGTCACGGTCACGCCGTGGCGCAGGACGGCCTGGTCCGGGCTGCTGCCGCGGAGCCCCGGCGGGGCGGGGAGCAGGGCCGCGACGGCGCCGACGAGCGGCCCGACGATGATCAACGCGAGAAGGAACTGCATCACGGACTCACTGATATCGATCACGGCTCACGCTCCGGCGGCGACGAGTACGGCGGCGATCGCCAGGACGACGGAGCCGGCCAGCAGGGCGCTGAGGTAGGTCTGCACATTGCCGGTCTGGGCACGGCGTACGGCGGCGCCCAGCCAGCGGGTGCCGGTGCCCGCGCCGCGTACGTAGGCGTCGACGACCTCGCGGTCCAGGAAGCGGACCAGTTCGGCGGCGGCCAGCACGGGGCGGACGAACAGGCGGTGGTAGACGGCGTCGAGGTGGAAGCCGGAGGCCGCGTGGCGGTGGAGCGGGCCGAGCAGCAGCCGTCCGGGGTCCGCGGGGTCGTCGGCCGCCGAGATCGAGCCGTAGGTGGCGGTGTGCGTCTCGATGGCTTCCGCCTCGGTGAGCGCGGGCTCGGTGTGCGGGTGGGCGGTGACGGCGCCCATCGGGGTACGGGCGGCGAGCGCCGTGGTGTGGCGCCAGCAGCCGTAGGTGACGAGGCCGCCGACGAGTCCCGCGCCGGTGCCCAGGACGGAGGTGGTGAGGTTCGGGGCGAGGCTGTGGCCGTCGAACCACTCGGCGAGATATCCGACGGTCAGGCCGAATCCGAGGGAGGGAAGGGCCAGCAGCCACAGGACGGCGCTCATGGAGAGGGGCTGCCTGCCGTGGTCGGGCGCCTCGGCGCCGTGGCCGCGGAAGGCGAGCAGCCAGAGGCGGGTGGCGTACGCGGCGGTGAGAAGGGCGGTGAGGAGTCCGGCGCACAGCACCGTCCAGCCCGCGGCGCCGGGGGCGGCGGACTCGTCGAGGGCGGCGTGCTCGGCGGCGACCAGGACGGATTCCTTGGAGAAGAAGCCGGCGAAGGGAGGGATCGCGGCGAGCGCGAGCAGGGCGACGGTCATCGTCCAGTACGCGTCGGGGATGCGCCGGGGCAGTCCGCGCATCCGGGACATGGTGGCCAGCGAGTTGGTGCCGGCGGCGTGGATGACGACACCGGCGCCGAGGAAGAGGAGGGCCTTGAACGCGCCGTGCGAGATGAGGTGGAAGACGGCCGCGCTCCGGTCGCCCACGGCCAGGGCGCCCGACATGTAGCCGAGCTGACCGATGGTCGAGTAGGCGAGAACCCGCTTGATGTCGTCCTGGGCGAGGGCGGCGAGCGCCGAGCCGACCATGGTGACCGCGGCCATCACGGCCAGCACGACCAGCGCCGCCTCCGAGGCGGCGAAGACCGGGAGGAGCCGGGCGATGAAGTAGATGCCGGCCGCGACCATCGTGGCGGCGTGGATCAGCGCGGAGACGGGCGTGGGGCCCGCCATCGCGTCGGGCAGCCAGGTGTGCAGGGGGAACTGGGCGGACTTGCCCGCGACTCCGGCGAGCAGCAGCAGCGCGACGAGCGTGGGGTGGTCGAGACCGCCCTCGGCGACCGTCCCCAGGACGCCGGTGATGCGGAACGTACCGGCGTCGGCGGCGAGCGCGAACAGCCCGATCAGGAAGGGCACGTCGCCGAGTTTGGTGACCAGGAACGCCTTGAGGGAGGCGGCGCGCGCCTCGGGCGTCTCCCAGTAGTGGCCGACGAGGAAGTACGAGCAGATGCCCATGATCTCCCAGCCGACCAGCAGCACCATCAGGTCGCCCGAGTAGACGACGAGCAGCATCGCGGAGGTGAAGAGCGAGACCAGGGCGGCGTACGAGGGGTAGCGCGCGTCACCGCGCAGATAGCCCGTCGAGTAGATCTGCACGCACGACGCGACGACGCAGACGAGGACGGCGACCAGGGCCGCGAAGCCGTCGATGTACAGGGCGAGGTCGATGGGGACCGAGCCGGTGGGGGTGAGCTGGGTCGCGGCGTCCAGCGGCGCCTTCCCGCTCCCCGCGCCACCGCCCTGGCGTACGGCCACGGTCACCGCGAGGGCGGCGGCGGCCAGCGTCGGCAGGATGGCGAGGGGGCGGACGAACCCGGGGGCGGTGCGGCCGAACAGCAGCCCGAAGACGGCGCCCAGGAACGGCAGGACGGGGACGAGGACGGCGAGGGTCGTGGTGGTCACGCGGTGGCCTCAGTCTTCTGCGTCGGTGCCTGCTGCGCGGGGGTGCCGGTCCCTTCGGGGCCCTCGGCGGTGTCACGGAGCCGGTCGATGTCCGAGGAGCCGCGGTTGCGGTACACCATCAGCACGATGGCCAGGCCGATGCCGATCTCCGCGGCGGCGATGGCGATGACGAAGAGGGTGAGCGCCTGCCCGGTGTGGAGGGCGTCGCGGAGCCACACGTCGAAGGCGACCAGGTTGAGGTTGACGGCGTTGAGCATCAGCTCGACCGACATCAGGACGAGGATCGCGTTGCGGCGCGCGAGCACCCCGTACAGACCGACACAGAACAGGAGGGCCGCGAGCACGGCGGGATAGGCGAGATGCATCAGCGCTGCTCCTTGCGGGACAGGACGATCGCGCCGACGAGGGCGGCCAGCAGGAGCACGGAGAGCGCCTCGAAGGGCAGCACCCAGTTCCGGAACAGGAACGCTCCCGTGGCCTCGGTGGAGCCCTGGGCCGGGCCGCTCAGGTCGATCCAGGTCGTACGGAACGCGTCGACGACGACCCAGACCAGGCAGACGGCGGCGACGCCGGCCACCGCGAGCGCGAGCGGGCGGTTGCCCGAATCGGCGTCCGGGGAGCGGCCGATGGGCGCCTTCGTGAGCATCAGACCGAAGAGGAGGAGGACCACCACGGAACCGAGATAGATCAGGACCTGCACCCAGGCGATGAACTCCGCCGTCAGCAGGAGGTACTCCACGGCCAGACCGCCGAGCGCGACGACCAGCCAGAGGGCGGCGTGCACGAGCTGCCTGGTGGTGACGGTGATCAGCGCCGCGCCGAGGGTGAGCAGACCGACGAGAACGAAGGCGATCTCGACGCCGGACGGGGACAGGAAGGCGTGTCCGGTGGCCGCGGAGGCCGCCGGAGCCGCCGGTGCTGAGAGCACGGACACCGCCGTGGTCGCTGCGAGGCTCACTCCCCCGCCTCCCGCTCCCGCTCGGCCGCCGCGGCGAGCTTCTCCACGGCCTTGCGGGCCGCGCCGATCTCCTTCGGCTCCTCGGCGGCGGGGTCGAGCGCGGGCGGCGCGGGCACCGTCCACATCCACTCGCGGAGCTTGTCCCGCTCGTGGGTGAGTTCGCGGATGTCCGTCTCCGCGTACTCGAACTCCGGTGACCAGAACAGCGCGTCGAAAGGACAGACCTCGATACAGATACCGCAGTACATGCAGAGCGAGAAGTCGATGGCGAACCGGTCGAGGACGTTACGACTGCGCTCGCGCCCACCGGGGGCCGCCGCCGGGACCGTCTCCTTGTGGGAGTCGATGTAGATGCACCAGTCGGGGCACTCCCGGGCGCAGAGCATGCAGACCGTGCAGTTCTCCTCGAACAGACCGATCACGCCCCGGGAGCGGGGCGGGAGTTCGGGCTGCGTCTCGGGGTACTGCGCGGTGACGGTCTTCTTCGTCATCGTCCGCAGGGTGACGGCGAGGCCCTTGGCCAGGCCGGATCCGGGGATCGGGGACATGGTTAGCTGATCGCCACCTTCACGATGCCGGTGAGCGCGATCTGCGCGAGAGCGAGGGGGATGAGGACGGTCCAGGCGAGCTTCTGGAGCTGGTCCTCGCGCAGCCGCGGATAGCTGACCCGCAGCCAGATCACCACGAAGGCGAGGACGGCGGTCTTGAGGAGGGTCCAGACCCAGCCGAGACCGTCGGCGCCGAGCGGACCGTGCCAGCCGCCGAGGAAGAGGACGGTGGTCAGGCCGCACAGCACGACGATGCCCGCGTACTCGGCGAGCAGGAACAGGGCGAAGCGCAGACCGGTGTACTCGGTGTAGGCGCCGAAGATGATCTCGGAGTCGGCGACCGGCATGTCGAAGGGCGGCCGCTGGAGTTCCGCGAGACCCGCGGTGAAGAAGACCAGCGCGCCGACGATCTGCCAGGGCAGCCACCACCACTGGAAGGCGTCGAGGATGCCGAGCAGGGAGACGGTGCCGGCGGCCATCGCGACGGAGGCGGCGGCGAGCAGCATCGGCAGTTCGTACGCGAGGAGTTGCGCGGCGGTGCGCAGGCCGCCCAGGAGGGAGAACTTGTTGGCCGAGGCCCAGCCCGCCATGAGCGAACCGAGCACGCCGACGCCCATCACGGCGAGCACGAAGAAGATGCCCGCGTCGACGACCTGACCGACCGCGCCCTCGCCGGGGCCGATCGGGATCACGAGGACGACGAGGAGGTACGGGAGCAGGGAGACGGTCGGGGCGAGCTGGAAGACCCGCCGGTCGGCGTCGGCCGGGACGACGTCCTCCTTCTGCGCGAACTTCACCCCGTCCGCGACGAGCTGGGCCCAGCCGTGGAAGCCGCCCGCGTGCATGGGGCCGAGGCGGCCCTGCATATGGGCCATCACCTTGTGCTCGGCCTGTCCGACCACCAGGGGGACCACCATGAACACGGCGAAGACGATGACCAGCCGGAGGGCGACGTCGAGTACGTCGTTCACGCGTCTCCTTCCGTTGCGGGGCGGTCGCCCTCGGGACGCTCGCTCTCGGGACGCTCGCTCTCGGGGCGGGGCTCGGGTGTGGCTTCGGGGCCGGGTGTGGCCTCGGGCGCGGGTTTCGCCTCGGGCGCGGGTTTTGATTCCGGCGCGGGTTTCGCCTCCGGCGCGGATTTTGATTCCGGCGCGGGTTCGGGCCTGGCGGTCGGCTCCGGCTCGGGCCTGGCGGTCGGCTCCGGTTCGGTGCGCTCGCCGCCGGGGGCGGTCTCCGGGGCCGGGCGGCGCCAGGGGGCGTCCTGGGCGGGCCGCTCCGGGCGCTGCGAGGTCGAGCCCTCGGAGACGCTGCGGGCCCGGCGGGCCGGGGCCCCGGAGGCCGGGGCCCCGGAGGCTG
>NZ_JBHZDA010000112.1:4542-22818 GCF_042755665.1 Streptomyces sp. NPDC059142 | reverse complement strand
GGTGGTGGGGGGGGGGGGGTGTGTGTGTGCGGGTGTTGGGGGTGTCGAGCGACCTGAGGCCCTCGGTTCTCGGTTCTCGTTTCGGCCGTCGGCCGTCTTTCGGCTCCCGGCCCTCGGCTCCCGGCTCCCGGCCCTCGGCTCCCGGCCCTCGGCTTCCGGCTTTCGGACCGGGCGGAGCGCCGGTGCGGGCTCCCCGCCGTCACACGGCGGTCACACGATGAGCTTCAACGCCTCCAGCGCCAGATCCGGCGCCAGGGTCCCGCCGAACTTGTAGCCGCCGGGATCGGTGCACGCCTTCTCCAGCCAGTCCTGGCTGTGGACCCGCGCGGTCACACAGACGCTGCCCTCGCCGACGCTGATCGCCATGCCCCGCATGAACGCGCCCTTGTCGGGGGTGCCGATGTAGAGGTCCTTCAGGTTCTCGACGCTCTTCCAATCCGGTTCCCAGTCCGTGTTCTCGATGTATCCGTTGGCGCTCACCCGTTCCGTGCCGGACACGGCGATGTTGATGCTCTCGATGGGCCGGTCCTGGCCCTCCGTGCCCGAGGCGAGGCCGTCGCAGACCGGGTCCTGCCAGCCGGTGCCCCGTACGTAGGCCCGGTAGCAGATGTGCCGGCCGGGGGCCCGCTCGTTCAGCTTGGTCACGGCGACCGCCGCGGTGTTCTCCACGGGCTCGGCCGGCTCCTCCTTCTTCTCCTTGTCACCACCGGAACCGCCGTCCTCCTCGGGCGCGGCCGACGACTCCGGCACCGGAGCGCTGGGTACCGGAGCGACCGGGTCGGCCGAGGGCAGCTCCGGCGGCTTCGACGGCTCCACCGTGGGTATCGCTCGGGCGTCGATCGACGGCGCCTGCTCGCGGGCGAGGGAGCGCAGCGAGGGCTGATAGGCGAACCAGAGCACGGCCAAGGTGATCGCCAGCGCGAGGAGGACGCTCATCAGGGTGGCGAGCCACAGGGGCAGGAAACCCCGCTGTACGTAGGTCCCCTCGGTGTCGAGCGGTGTCGTTCCCGTCCGCTGGAGCGCCAGCGAGTACGGCCGTTCCTGCTTCTGGCCGAGCCAGATGATCTGCCGGGGCTTGAGCTTCGCGTCGACGAAGGCGGCGCGGCCCGGCTGGATCTGCACGCTGGCGGGCAGCAGTTCGTACGAGAGCGCGTCGCCGTTGTCGTTGCCCGAGAGGGAGGCGGTGAGCGGGGTGTTGCCGAGGTTGTCGATGGCCAGCTTGGGCCGGCCGCGGAACCGTCCCTTCACGGTCGGCGGGACCAGCTCGGTCCGTACCTCCGTGAAGGGGGTGAAGCTGATGTTCCCCTCGGCGACCGTGGTGGAGTCGGTCTGCTCCGTCGGGACGACCTGGATCCCGTACGCATGGGGCCCGGCCGTCGCGTCCGGGGTGCGGGGCGGCGCGAAGGTGAGTTGGAGGGTGCCTGTGGTTCCCGGGAAAAGCCGGATGGATGTGGGTTCGACGGTGATGTACGGGGCAACATCACCGACGGGAACGAAGTGGTATTCGTCGACGACATCACCGGCGTTGCGCAGACGCAGCCGCACGGTGGTCGTGTCGCCAGGGGCCACCGTGGTGGACGCGGGCTCAAGAGAAGTCCAGAGGCTCACGCGCTGACGTTAGCGGGCGCCCGAAGGCCCGTCAGGTGGCGGGAGGGCGAAGTATGGTGCCCGAGATGGCCACGGAGTCTGCCTCCCACTCCCTGGTGCACGCGCGCCGACCGCACCCCTACCCATGAGTAGTCCCACCGGTGGGCGAGCCGGTGCGCACACGCTCGACACGGGAGGGATGAGGGAGACTGGGACCGTACGACGCCCTCCCCGGCCTCCCGGCCGGGAACGCCCCCGACAGGAGCCGACCCGCATGCCCCGCCTCGCTCTCTACGCCCTCGCCGTCTGTGTCCTGACCGTGGTCGCGGCCGTGGTCTCCTTCGTCCAGGGCAACTGGCTCGGTGTCGTATGGGTGCTGCTCGCGGGGCTCTCGTCCAACATGGCCTGGTACTACGTCCGCAAGGCGAAGGCGGACCGGGCGGCGGCGGCCCAGCCGTAGGGCCGCGCCGGTCCGCGCTGTGCCCGGTCGGTGCTGTGCCCGGTCCGAGCTGTGCCCGGTCCGCGCCGTGCCCGGTCCGTCGTCCGGCGGGTTCGCCGCCCGGCGGATCCGCTATCCGGCGGATCCGCAGACGAACTCCTGCCGGCTCGTCCAGAAGCTGTAGAGGTTCCGGCCGCAGTACGTCTCCAGCTCCGAGACGCCCAGCGTGCGCAGCAGCGCGTCGATGCCGTCGAAGAACGCGCGGTTCAC
Organism: Streptomyces sp. NPDC059142; assembly: GCF_042755665.1. Lineage (NCBI taxonomy): Bacteria > Bacillati > Actinomycetota > Actinomycetes > Kitasatosporales > Streptomycetaceae > Streptomyces > Streptomyces sp. NPDC059142. The sequence goes on along the minus strand of NZ_JBHZDA010000112.1, from coordinate 20,522 downwards.
CTCGGGGATGAAGAGGATGACGAAGACGGCGAGCAGCCCGAACGGCGCGAACGGCTCCACCTGGCGGCGGATCCTGTGCGACAGCCAGGGCTCGATGATCCCGTATCCGTCCAGTCCCGGCACCGGCAGGAAGTTCAGCAGCGCCGCCGTGACCTGGAGCAGGGCGAGGAAGCCGAGCGCGTAGCGGAAGCCCAGCGGGACGCCGGAGAGGGCGTCCAGCCAGAACGGCGCCGTGCAGACGATCGCGAACACCACGTTCGTCAGCGGGCCCGCCGCCGAGATCAGGCTGTGCTTCCAGCGGCCCCGGATACGGCCCCGCTCGATGAAGACCGCCCCGCCCGGCAGCCCGATCCCGCCCATGATCACGAAGATGACGGGCAGCACGATGCTCAGCAGCGCGTGCGTGTACTTGAGCGGGTTGAGGGTCAGATAGCCCTTCGCGCCGATCGAGATGTCACCGCTGTGCAGCGCGGTGCGGGCGTGCGCGTACTCGTGCAGACAGAGCGAGGTGATCCAGGCGCCCGTGACGAAGAGGAAGACGCCGACCCTGATGTCCGTGGCGAACCCCGTCCACACCGCCCAGCCGGAGACCGCCGTGACGGCGACGATGCCCAGGAAGACGGGGGAGATCCTGCGGTCGCTGTTGCGGGAGGTGACGCTGCTCATAGGTGGGGCTCCGTGGTCGTGGGTGGGGCTCCCCGGGAGGGCGGGTCCGGTGGGCCGGGCGTGGCAGGACCGTTCGGCCGGAGACCTGCCCGACCGTACAGCCGACTCTTCCCCGAACGTCCGACACGCGGAAAACGTCTCGCCCCCGGGCGCGGTTCCGGGGAGGCTGGGCGTATGGCGCTGTGGAGCATCCCGTACGACGACGGGCGACGGAACGGCCCCGGGGCGGGGCCCGGCGGCGAGGCCGTGACAGAGGCAGGGGCCGGCGCCGGGCGTCGCCGGTCCGGTGACGGTACGCGCACACCCCCTCACCCGCTCCAGGGGCTCCGTACCCGGCCCGGGGCACACCGGACCCGGCCCCGGACCGCGCTCAGGGCCACGACGGCCGGGTTCTGGGGCGTACGGGTCCTGTCCGGTGCCGTACCTGTCCGGTTCGGGGGCGGACGGGTCTCGCTCGGTGCCGTACCTGCCGGGCTCCGGGGCGTACGGGTCCCGCTCGGTGCCGTGCCTGCTCGGTTCCGGGGCGTACGGGCCCTGTCCGGTGCGGCACCTGCTCGGTTCCGGGGCGTACGGGTCCTGTCCGGTGGCGTACCTGCCCCGCTCGGTGCCGTACCGGTCCCGCCCGCCCCGCTCGCGGCGGGGCGGGGCGCTGCCCGGCTCGCCTCCCCGCCCGCTCTCCGCCGTCCGGTGCCACCGAAGGCGGGGCGGTCCCGCTGAACGCCGTCCCTGACAATGGGCCCATGCGTCCGCGCTATCGCATTCTCGGTCCCACTCTCGCCCAGCACGCCGACGGCACCCCCGCCGCCCTCGGCGGTGCCCGGCTGCGCGCGCTGCTGACCGTGCTGGCGCTGCGGCCCGGCCGTACCGTCCCGGTCGGTGTGCTCGTCGCCGAGGTCTGGGACGGCGAGCCGCCCGCCGACGCGGTCGGCGCGCTCCAGGCGCTGGTCGGGCGGTTGCGGCGGACCCTCGGCGCGTCGGCCGTGGCCTCCGAGAACGGCGGCTACCGGCTCCACGCCGACGAGGACGACGTGGACCTCCACCGCTTCGGCTCCCTCGCCCGTGAGGGCGCGCGGGCGCTGGAGGAGGGCGACCCGGCCAAGGCCGCCGGTCTGCTGGACGACGCGCTCGCGCTCTGGCGCGGGCCCGCGCTGGCCGACCTCCCCGACCGCACGACGGAGGCGGCCCGCTGGGAGACCCGCCGCATGGAGGCCCGCAGGACCCGGCTGACGGCCGCGCTCGCCCTGGGCCGCGCTGAGGAGGCGCTGCCCGAACTGGCCGCGCTCTGCGGTGAGTTCCCGCTCGACGAACCCCTCCAGGCGCTCCGGATCCGGGCCCTGCGCGACGCGTCGCGCCCGGCGGCGGCGCTGGCCGCGTACGAGCAGGTACGGCGCGCACTCGCGGACCGGCTGGGCACCGACCCGGGGCCGGAGCTGCGCGCCCTGCACGGGGAGCTGCTGCACGGCGGGAGCGGGGGGACGGGCCGCGCGGGGGAGGGCCGGACGCCCGCCCACGACGCCCGCCGGAACGGGGGACGGGCGGACGGCGCCCCGCGCCCTCCGGAGATATCCGCCGGCCCCCTCACCCACGGCCGCACCCCCGCCCCCGGCACCCCCGGTCCGCCACCGGCGCCCAGGACCGTACGCCCCGGGAACCTCCGCGCCCGGCTGACCAGCTTCGTCGGGCGCGAGGCGGACATCGAGGCGATACGGAGCGACCTCGGCGGCGCCCGGCTCGTCACCCTGCTCGGGCCCGGCGGGGCCGGGAAGACCCGGCTCTCGCAGGAGGCCGCCGAGCTGATGACCGGGGACTGGCCCGACGGTGTCTGGCTGGCCGAGCTGGCCCCTGTCGACGATCCGGCGACCGTCCCCGAGGCCGTGCTCACCGCCCTCGGGGCGCGCGAGGCCGTGCTACGCGGCGCGGGGGCCGAGGAGCTGCGCGCCGCCGACCGGCACGCGGGCGATCCGCTCGTCCGGCTGACCGAGCACTGCGCGCGCCGCAGGATGCTGCTCCTGCTCGACAACTGCGAGCATGTGATCGACGCGGCGGCCTCGCTCGCCGACGAACTGCTCGCGCAGTGCCCCGGGCTGACCGTCCTGGCGACCAGCCGGGAGGCGCTGGGGGTGCCGGGAGAGGTGGTGCGTCCGGTGGAGCCGCTGCCGCCGGACCCGGCCCACCGGCTGTTCGCGGAGCGCGGGCGCGCGGCACGGCCGTCGTTCGACCCGGCGGACGACCCGGGGGCGGTGGCGGAGATCTGCCGCCGGCTGGACGGGCTGCCGCTGGCGATCGAGCTGGCGGCGGCGCGGCTGCGGATGCTGACGCCGCGCCAGATAGCGGACCGCCTCGACGACCGGTTCCGGCTGCTGACCAGCGGGAGCAGAACCGTACTGCCCCGCCAGCAGACCCTGCGCGCCGTCGTGGACTGGTCCTGGGAGCTGCTGGACGCGCAGGAGCGGGCAGTGCTGCGGCGGCTGTCCGTCTTCGCGGGCGGCTGCGACCTCACGGCCGCCGAGGCGGTCTGCTCCGACGACACCGGCCGGGAGACCGGTCCCGGTCCCGGTCCCGGTCATGGGAAGGGCCCCGGCGGACCCTCGGTGCCCGTCGTCGACGCCCGGGACGTCGCCGGGCTGCTCGGCTCCCTCATCGACAAGTCCCTCGTCGTCGCGGGACCCGCACCGGACGGCGCCATGCGCTACCGGCTGCTGGAGACCGTCGCCGAGTACACCGCCGAACGCCTCGACGAGACGGACCGGCCCGACGGCCCGGGCGACCCGGGCGGGCCCCAGGGGTCCCGGGGCGTCGGCGAGCGGGCCGCGACCGAGCGCCGCCATCTCGTTTACTTCCGCGAGCTGGCCCGCACCACCGATGTCGCGCTGCGCGGCCCCGGCCAGCGCGCCGGGATCCGGCTGCTCCAGCAGGAGTACGAGAACCTGCGCACCGCCCTGCGCCGCGCCGTGGCCGCCGCCGACGAGCAGGAGGCGCTCAGCCTCATCCTCTCCCTGGTCTGGTTCTGGCAGATGCTGGACCTGCGCGCCGAGGCGCGCCAGTGGACCCAGGCCGCCGCGGCCCTCGGACCCGATCCGTTCGCCCCGCCCGGCGAGCCCGCCCCGCCGATCCTGTCGCGGTGCACGGACGCGCCGCCGCCGATGTCCCCCGAGCTGCTCCAGGAGGCGCGGCGCCAGGTGCGGTTGATCGAGATGGTCAACATGGACCACGACGACGGCGACTGGCTCTCCCCGCAGCGGCTCGCCTGGCTCCGTGTGGTGTCCGCCGTCTACCGGCCGGGCCTTCCGCAGACCTGCCGTTTCCCCGCCAACCTCTGGTTCTTCGCGATCATGCTCACCGGGGACGGCGAGGGCCTGCGGGAGGTGCTCGACGCGACCGTGCGCGCCTGCGAGGAGTTCGGATACGAGTGGGATCTGGCCGGCGCGCTGCACATGCGGGCCAATGTGCTCGCCAACCGCGCGGAGTGGGCGGGCGACGCACGCGCGGACGCCGACCGCAGTCTGGAGATCTACGACCGGCTCGGTGACCGCTGGGGCACCGCGGAAGCGCTGTCCGCCCGGGGCGAGGCCCGGGAGAGACGCGGCGAGTACGCCCTCGCCGCCGAGGACTACGTGGCGGCCGTCGGCCACGCCGAGCGGCTCGGCGCGCTCAGCCAGGTGGCCCTGCTGCGCACCCGGCTCGCCGGGACGATGTTCGAGACGGGCGCGGGCGAGGAGGGCGAGCGGATCCTGCGCGAGGTGCTGCTCGGCGAGAGCGACGGCGGGCACGAGGTGGTGGTGGCCGCCCGGCTCTTCCTCGCGCTGCGGCTGGGCCGTACCGGACGCCGCGACGAGGCCAGGGAGCAGATGCACGTGCTGCTCGGCATGTTCCGCAACGAGTCCCTGGACACGTTCGAGGGGTTCGTACGGGGCGGCCTGAGCTGGCTGGACTGCCAGGAGGGCCGCTTCGCCGAGGCGCTGACGGGCGTGCGCGGGGCCCTGGGGACGGCGCTGACCCCGCTGTCGCTGATGATCGCGCCCGAGATGGCCGCGGGCCATCTGCTGACGGCGGCCTGGGCACTGAGCGGACTCCCCGCCGCCGAGGGGCGCCGGGGCCTCGACGCCGCCCGGCTGATCGGCGCGTACGAGGCGCTGCTCCCCACCGGGTACTTCAGGAACTCCCTGGAGCGGGAGCAGTTCGCCGCGGCCGAGGCCGCCACCCGTGCCGTGCTCGACGGCCCCGCGTACGAGGCGGCCCGGGCCGAGGGCGCCGGCCTCTCCCTGAAGGAGGCCGCCGCCCTCGTCTGATCCGTGCCGCACGGCACGTCACGACTTCTTGCGGAACTTGGCCACCGCCAGGGGAGCCGTTATCACCGTGATCGCCGCCGCCCACGCGAGCGTCATCCACACGGAGTGCGCCACCGGTCCGCCGTTGATCAGGTTGCGCGCGGCGTCCGCGAGGTTGGAGAGCGGGTTGTAGTCGGTGAACGCCTGGAGCCAGCCGGGCATCGTCGAGGGCGGGGCGAAGATCGACGAACCGAACTGCATCGGCATCAGGACGAGCATGGCCACCCCCTGGACGGCCTGTGCCGTCTTCATGGTGAGTCCCAGCAGGATGAAGATCCACATCAGCGAGGCGCCGAACGCCAGGGAGAGTCCGATGGCGGCGCCCAGGTCGAGCACCGACGTCTTGATCTCCATGCCGAGCAGGAAGCCCATGCCGAGCAGGATCGCTATGGCGACCAGCATCCGGCCGATCTCCACGACTATCTTCGCGATCAGTACGGAGGAGCGGGCGATCGGCATCGTACGGAAGCGGTCCATGACCCCCTTGCGGAAGTCGTCGTTCACCCCCGTGCCGACCGCCATGGAGATGTTCATGCCCATCATCGCCATCAGGCCCGGGACCACGTAGTTCACGTAGTCCTCGCGGCTGCCGCCCAGGCTGGCTCCCACGGAGCCGCCGAAGACGTACACGAACAGCAGCGTGAAGATGATCGGCATCAGCAGGACGTCGAACATCGACTCCGGGTCCTGCTTGATCTGGAGGGCGTTGCGGCGCACCAGCGCGCCGATGTGACGCAGATTGGAGCGCAGCCCGATCCGGCCCTCGTCCGTGCCGACGGCGGGAACGGACCGGGAGCCGGGGCCGCCGGGGTCCGCGGGGGACGCCGGGGAGGTCCCCGCGGGCTTCGGGACGGCGTGGGCGGTGGTGTCGGTCGTGCTCATGCCGCGACCTCCTCGGGCGTGGTCTCGGACGGGGTCGCGGAGGAGGACTTCTGGCCGGTGATGGCCAGGAACACCTCGTCCAGGCTGGGCAGATGGGTCCCTATGTGCGCGATGGCGAAGCCGCGCTCGGCCAGCAGGCCGATGACCGCGGTCAGTTGGGCGTCGCTGAGGATCGGCACGTACAGCAGCCCCTCGTCGGGGACGGCCTGCGCGCCGGCGATCCCGTCGAGGCCGCTCTCGGTGACCGCCCGCGCCATGGCGGGGAGCTGCGCCGGATCGGCCGGCCTGATCTGGAGCGTACGGCCGCCGACCTTCGCCTTCAGCTCGTCCACCCCGCCGTTGGCGATGACCCGGCCGCGGTCGATGACCGTCAGCTCGTCGGCGAGCTGTTCGGCCTCCTCCATGTACTGGGTGGTGAGCAGGACGGTGGCGCCCTCGTCGACCATCCGGCGCACCTCGTCCCAGACCTCGTTGCGCGTACGGGGGTCGAGCCCCGTCGTGGGCTCGTCCAGGTAGAGCACCGACGGCCGGCCGATCATCGACGCGGCCAGGTCGAGCCGGCGCCGCATCCCGCCCGAGTACTGCATCGTGGCCTTCTTCGCCGCCTCCGTGAGCGAGAAGCGCTCCAGCAGCTCGTCGGCGCGGCGCCGGGCGTCGGACCGGGAGAGGTCCAGCAGCCGCCCGATCATGTACAGGTTCTCCCAGCCGGAGAGCTTCTCGTCGACCGAGGCGTACTGGCCCGTGAGGCCGATCCTGCGGCGCAACTGGCGCGGCTGGCGCAGCACGTCGTACCCCGCGACCACGGCGGTGCCCGCGTCGGGCTCGACGAGCGTGGAGAGGATGCGGACGAGGGTCGTCTTGCCCGCGCCGTTGGGCCCGAGCACGCCGAGCACGGTGCCCTCGCGCACATCGAGGTCGACGCCGTCGAGAGCCCGGGTGCCCTGCGGTCCGCCGTACTGCTTGACCAGCCCCCGTACCTCGACGGCGTGACCGGTCCGGCCGCCGTTGGGGTTCTTGCCGTATTTCGTCATGTGCCCCATCAGACCAGCCGCCACCGACAACCCGCCGACAAGCGGCCGACAGCCTGTGGATAACTCGGCGACCACCAGGGTCTTCCGGTTGGATCCGGCTGGGCCCGGCAAGATCCGAACGAGAGGCCCCGGGTGCCGAGCGCTCGACAGCCCGCCGACGGGGGAAGATCGGCGGGCTGTCGTCGTGCGGGCAGTGGTCTGGGGGCGGGCCGGTCCGGGCCGGTCCGGCCCGGGCCTCTCGTCCGGGTCCCGCCGGGCTCGCGGAGCCGGCCGGACCCGGACGCGGGACCCTAGTGGAAGGTGTGCTCCTCCTGAGGGAACGTTCCTCCAACGACTTCCTCGGCAAACTCCTTCGCCGCGTCCCCGAGGGCCTTGCGCAGGTCCGCGTACTGCTTCGAGAAGCGCGGCATCTTCCCGTTCGTCAGCCCGGCCATGTCGGTGTAGACGAGCACCTGCGCGTCCGTCCCGGCCCCGGCGCCGATCCCGACCGTCGGGATGTGCAGCGTGCGGGTGACCTCGGCGGCCAGCTCGGCCGGGACCAGCTCCAGCACGACCGCGAAGGCGCCCGCGTCCTGCACGGCCTTCGCGTCGCGCAGCAACTGCTGCGCGGCCTCCTCACCGCGTCCCTGGACCCGGTAGCCGAGGGTGTTGACGGACTGCGGGGTGAGCCCGATGTGCCCCATCACGGGGATGCCCGAGCGCACCAGCAGCTCGATCTGGCCGTGCGAGCGCTCGCCGCCCTCCAGCTTGACCGCGCCGACCCCCGCGTCCTTCACCAGCCGGGTGGCGCTGCGCAGCGCCTGCACGGGGCCTTCCTGGTACGAGCCGAACGGGAGGTCGCCGACGATCAGGGCGCGCCTGGTGCCCCGTACGACGGCGGCGGAGAGCATCGTCATCTCGTCGAGGGTGACGGGCACGGTGGTCTCGTACCCGAGGTGGCAGTTGCCCATCGAGTCGCCGACGAGCATGACCGGGATGCCGGCCTCGTCGAAGACGGACGCGGTCGTCGCGTCGTAGGCGGTGAGCATCGGCCACTTCTCGCCGCGTTCCTTGGAGGCGGTGATGTCGTGGACGGAGATACGGCGGGAGATCTTGCCGCCGTAGAGCGCCAGTTGAGCAGTCATGGCCGAAGGCCCTTTCGTCATCTCGAGGCACCCTGACGGTGTCCCCGGACCGCCTCCATGGTGGCATCCCCGGACCCGCACGGGAAGTGCGGCTCCCCAGGGGCGCTCCCGTCGCGGCGCCTCCCCGGTCCTCAGGGCGGCGCCTCCCCGGTCCTCAAGGCGGCGCTTTCCCGGGTTTCCGGGTGGCGCGCTCGGTAAAGACTTTCCAATACGAGACGGTCTCGTATCGAAACGCGTCTACGCTGTTTCCCATGTCCACACCGTCCGGCGCCCCAGGCGCCGCCTTCCGCACGCCCGCACCCCGGGTACCCGAGGACATCCACCGCCGCCGGTGGGCCATCCTCGGTGTTCTCATGTTCAGCCTGCTCATCGTCGTCCTCGACAACTCGATCCTGAACGTGGCGGTCAAGACGATCGCGGCCCCCGCGCCCACCGGCCTCGGCGCCACCCAGAGCGAGCTGGAGTGGGCGATCAACTCCTACACGCTCGTCTTCGCCGGGCTCCTCTTCACCTCCGGTCTGCTCGGCGACCGGATCGGCCGCAAGAAGGTGCTGCTCTTCGGGATCACCGTCTTCGGCCTCGGCTCCGCGCTCGCCGCGCTCTCCGGATCGCCCGCCGAACTCATCGGCTACCGCGCCCTGATGGGGTTCGGCGCCGCGTTCGTGATGCCCGCCACCCTCGCCGTCCTGATGAACGTCTTCGAGCGGGACGAGCAGCCCAAGGCCATAGGCATATGGGCGGGCAGCGTGGGCCTGGGCATCGCGATCGGCCCGATCACCGGCGGACTGCTGCTCGAACACTTCTGGTGGGGCTCGATCTTCCTGGTCAACGTCCCGGTCGCGGTCGTCGCGCTGATCGCGATGGTGGTGCTCGTACCGGACTCCAGGGACCCGGCCCCGGGCCGGGTCGACCCGCTGGGCGTGGTGCTCTCCATCGTCGGACTCGTCCTGCTGATCTTCGGCATCATCCGCGGCGGCGAACTCGCCGACTTCACCGACACCACGGTGCTGGTCTCCCTGCTCGGCGGGCTGGCGGTGCTCACCGCGTTCGTCCTGCACGAGAAGCGCAGCAGCCATCCGGCCATCGACATCGCGTACTTCAAGAAGCCCGCGTTCGCCGCGGCCGTCGCCGCCATCGCGCTGGTCTTCTTCGCGCTCATGGGCGTGACGTTCTTCTCCGCCTTCTACCTCCAGAGCGTGCGCGGCTACAGCGCGCTCCAGTCCGGGCTGCTGATCCTGCCGCTGGCCGCCGCGCAGATGGTCTTCGCGCCGCGCGCCCGGCTGGTCGTGGACCGGTTCGGCGCCCGTGCGGTCTGCACCGCCGGCATGCTGCTGGTCGCGGGCGGTCTCGCGGCGTTCGCGCTCTTCGACGCCGCCACCCCGGTCTGGGTGCTCTGCCTGGTCTTCTTCGTCCAGGGCACCGGCATGGCGCACATCATGCCGCCGGTCACGGTCGCCGTCATGCAGGCGCTGCCCCGCGAGAAGGCCGGATCCGGATCGGCGATCAACAACACCTTCCGCCAGGTCGGCGGCGCGCTCGGCGTCGCCGTACTCGGCTCGGTGCTCTCGGCGACCTACCGGGGCGGTATCGAGGGGCACCTCGACGCCGTACCGGCCGCCGCGCGCGACGCCGCGGGCGAGTCCATCGAGGCCACCCTCGCCGTCGCGCAGAAGCTCGGCCCGGCGGGCCGGCCCCTGATCGGCTCCGCGTACGACGCCTTCCTGGACGCCATGCACGTCACGGCCCTCGGCTCGGCGGCGGTCGCGCTGATCGGCGCCGTGGTGGTCGCCCTCTTCCTGCCGGGCAGGCCCCCGGCGGGCAGTCGTACGGGTGAGGCCCCCGGCGCCGGCGAGACCTCCGGCACGGCCGAACCCGCGGGCGCCGTGAGCGGCAGTTAGACAGCGCCCTGCCCGGACCCGCCGTGTACGAGAATCGACGGGCGCGACCGCGGCGGACGGGCGCCGCGTACGGGCACGGCGGAGAGGCGGAACAGGTGCGGGAGCGGGACCACGGGCGCGACGGGGACCACGGCGACGAGAAGGAGCCCCGGCGCGGCCGGCCGCGCAGCGAGGCCGTCGAGCGGGCGATCCTGGAGGCCGCCGTGGCCCTGCTGGAGGAGGGCGTTCCGCTGGGCGGCCTCTCCATCGAGCGCATCGCGCGTACGGCGGGCGTCGGCAAGGCCACCATCTACCGCCGCTGGCCCGGCAAGGAGGCGCTCTTCCTCGACCTCCTGCGGGAGTTCGAGCCGCAGGACCCCGAACTCCCCGGCACCTCCGCGCTGGACGACCTCCGGGTCCTGCTGGAGTCGATGCGTCTGCGTGGCCTCGCACAGCGCTCCTCGGTGATCCTGCACAACGTCGTCGTCCAGATGAAGAGCCACCCCAAGCTCTGGGAGGAGTACCACCGTACGGTCGTCGCCCCCCGCCGTGAGGCCACGCTCGCCGCGGTACGGCGGGGGATCGCCGACGGGGAGCTGCGCGCCGATCTGGACCCGGAGCTGATCCACGACCTGATCGTCGGGCCGATGCTGATGCGCACCCTGCACCGGCCCGCCGCGCCGCTCCCCGACGACCTGGCCGACCGGATCATCGGATCGGTGCTCCGGGGGGTCGCCCCGCACCCGGCACCGGCGTCCCCGGCCCCCTCCCCTGAGCCGTCGCCACGGCCCTCCCCGGACCCTTCGCCGGAGCGCGAAACGCCCGGGCCGTGAGACCTGTCACACCCGTTCGGACGCCCGGTCCGCCCGCTTCTCCCCGCTCCGCTCCATGACCGTTCTGTCACAGCCCCCGGTCATTCGTCCGCGACAGGAACTCACGGCGAGGGCTCCTTCGTCCCTGTCTTCGTAAGGCCGACGGAGGACGGCACGGAAAGGGCCCGTTCATCGCCTAGGGTCTGTGGCGAGCGTGCGTGTGCCGGGCGTCGTGACGCCGCGGCGAAGCACGGAACAGGCCCCAGGGTCAGGGGCGGGCGTGCACGGGGCAAGGCAGTGAGGGCGGACATGACGCAGGAGTACACGGCGCAGTCGGTGACGACCGAGAGCGAGGACCACCGCCCCCGATCCCGCGTCAGGGACCAGCTCGACCGCTTGCGCGGGGACCGCGGCATCTGGCGGCGGGGCATCGTCCTGGCCCTGCTCGCCCTGCTGGCCGCCCTGCTGATGATCCTTCACGCGCAGATCCCCAACACCATCGGCAACCTCGGCAGCCTCACCGAGACGTTCCTGCCCTGGCTGGGGCTGGTCGTCCCGCTGGTCCTGGTCCTCGGTCTGGTACGCCGCTCCGCGACCGCGCTGATCGCGCTGCTCCTGCCCGCCGTCGTCTGGGTCAACCTCTTCGGCGGTCTCATCACCGACAAGTCGGGCGCCGGCGGCGACCTCACCGTCGCCACGCACAACGTCAACGCGGACAACCCCGACCCGGAGGGCACCGCGGCCTCGCTCGCGCAGTCCGGGGCGGACGTCCTCGCGCTGGAGGAGCTGAAGGCGGGCGCGGTCCCGACCTACGAGAAGGCGCTGGCCGGTACGTACAAGTACCACTCGGTGCAGGGCACGGTCGGGCTCTGGAGCAAGTACCCGATGTCCGACACCAAGCCGGTCGGCATCCGGCTCGGCTGGGTCCGCGCGATGCGCTCCACCGTCACCACGCCGCAGGGACCGGTGGCCGTCTACGTGGCGCACCTGCCGTCCGTACGGGTCAAACTGCACGCCGGGTTCACCGCCAACCAGCGCGACAAGAGCGCCGACGCGCTGGGCGAGGCCATCTCCCACGAGCCGCTGGAGCAAGTGATCCTGCTCGGCGACCTGAACGGCACCATGAACGACCGTTCCCTCAAGGCCGTCACCGCCCAGATGCGCTCGACCCAGGGCGCCGCGGGCGACGGGTACGGCTTCTCCTGGCCGGCGGCGTTCCCGCTGGCCAGGATCGACCAGATCATGGTCAAGGGCGTCGAGCCGACCTCGTCGTGGACCCTGCCCAGGACGGACAGCGACCATCTGCCGATAGCGGCACGGGTCGCGCTGCGCTGAGCCGGGCGCGCCGCCCTCCGGCGACCGAGTGATGCATCGCACGCAACGCGGCGTTCACCTGCCGGAATACCGGGCCTGAGAGACTTTGTTCCGCAGGGGTACTAACCGATCTCCCGCACCCTGCGTGACCCCCTTCGAAAGGTTGTCCCTCTCATGCCCCTGGCTCTGCTCGCTCTCGCTGTGAGCGCCTTCGGCATCGGCACCACCGAGTTCGTCATGATGGGCCTCCTGCCCAATGTCGCGGACGATCTGGGAACGTCCGTGCCCACCGCCGGCTACCTCGTGTCGGCGTACGCGATCGGCGTCGTCATCGGCGCCCCGCTGCTCACCGCCGTCGGCTCCCGCATCCCGCGCAAGCGGATGCTCCTGCTCCTGATGGGCCTCTTCATCGTCGGCAACCTCGCCTCCGCGCTCGCCCCCGGCTTCGGCTGGCTGCTGGCGGGCCGGGTGCTCGCGGGGCTGCCGCACGGCGCGTTCTTCGGCGTCGGCGCGGTCGTCGCCGCCCGGCTGGTCCACGAGGGCCGGCAGGCGCGCGCCGTGGCCACCATGTTCCTCGGCCTGACCGTCGCGAACATCGTCGGCGTCCCCGCCGCCACCCTGCTCGGCCAGCACCTCGGCTGGCGCGCCACCTTCCTCGTGGTCACCGTCATCGGCCTGGTCGCGCTCGCGGCGCTGGCCCGGCTCGTCCCGTACGTACCCGTGGACGAGCAGCAGAGCGTACGCCGCGAGGTGCGCGCCCTCGGCAACCGGCAGGTGCTGCTCGGCCTCGCCACGGCCGTCCTCGGCTTCGGCGGTGTCTTCGCCGTCTACTCGTACCTCGCCTCGATGACGACCGAGGTCATGGGCTTCGGGGAGTCCTCCGTCACCCTCGTGCTCGCCCTCTTCGGCATCGGTATGACGCTCGGCGCGCTGGTGGCCGGGCCGCTCACCGACCGGGCGCTGCGGCCCACGCTGTACGGCTCGCTCGCCACCCTCGCCCTGGTGCTGGTCGCGTTCCGCTTCACGGTCCATGTGCAGTGGGCGGCGCTGGTGACCGTCGTCGTCCTGGGCGCGGTCGGCTTCATGACGACCACGCCGCTCCAGATGCTGGTCATGCAGAAGGCCAGGCACGCCCCCACGCTGGCCTCGGCCTCGAACCACTCGGCGTTCAACCTCGCCAACGCGGGCGGCGCCTGGCTCGGCGGCATGGCCATCGCGGCGGGCTGGGGCTGGATGTCCCCGACGCTGGTCGGCGCGGTCCTCGCGGTCCTCGGGCTGGCGGTCGCGGTCACGGCGGGCCTCCTCGACCGGGGAGGCCGGGGAGAAGGCGACCCGGCCCCGGAGGCCTCGCGTGTCGTCGCCTCGGGCGGCGCGCCGTCCGAACCGCCCGGCGCCGAGGCGGCGGAACGCGTCTGAGCCTGGCCCGGGGCCCTGTCCCGGCCCTGCTCCGCCCCTGACCCGCCCCTGACCCGTCTTCCGGCGGACCGGCCGACGGGTCAGGGGGCGCGGCGTCGGACCTGCTCGGGCCCGGGGCGCGGCGTCAGACCTGCTCGCGCCAGTGGTTCGTGATCGGCAGCCGCCGGTCCTTGCCGAAGCCCTTGGCCGAGATCTTGGTGCCCGGCGGGTACTGGCGCCGCTTGTACTCCGCCGTGTCCACCATCCGCAGCGTCTTCGCCACCAGCGCCGCGTCGAAGCCCGCCGCGACGATCGCGTCCATGCCCTGGTCGCGGTCGACGTACAGCTCCAGGATCCGGTCCAGCACGTCGTAGTCCGGCAGCGAGTCCGTGTCGACCTGGCCCGGCCGCAGCTCGGCGCTGGGCGGCTTCGAGATGGACGCCTCGGGGATCGGCGGGGTCTGGCCGCGCTCCTCGGCGGCGCGGTTGCGCCACCGGGCGAGCCGGAAGACCGACGTCTTGTAGACGTCCTTGATCGGTCCGTACGCGCCGACGGCGTCCCCGTACAGCGTCGAGTACCCCACCGCCAGCTCGGACTTGTTGCCCGGCGCGAGCACGATGTGCCCCTCCTGGTTGGAGAGGGCCATCAGCATCGTGCCGCGCAGCCGCGCCTGGAGGTTCTCCTCCGCGAGCCCGGTGAGCCCGAGCGACCCCATGTACGCGTCGAACATCGGCTCGATCGGGTGCGTACGGAAGTTGAGGCCGGTACGGCGCGCCAGCTCGGCCGCGTCGCCCCGGGAGTGGTCCGAGGAGTACTTGGACGGCATGGACACCCCGTACACGTGCTGCGCGCCGAGCGCGTCGCACGCGATCGCGGCCACCAGCGCCGAGTCGATCCCGCCGGAGAGCCCGATGAGGACGGAGCGGAAGCCGTTCTTGGCGGCGTACGCGCGCAGCCCCACCACCAGCGCCGAGTACACCTCCTCGTCGTCGTCCAGGCGGTCCGCGTAGCCGCCGGTCAGCTCCGGCTCGTACGCCGGGAGCGGGTCCTCGGAGAGGACGACCCGGTCGATCCGCAGCCCGTCGTCCACCACGCCTTCCACCGGCTGCGCGGCGGCGGCCGGCAGATCGAGGTCCAGGATCACCGAACCCTCCGCGAACTGCGGGGCGCGGGCCACGACCTCGCCGTCCCTGTCGACGACGATCGAGTCCCCGTCGAATACCAGCTCGTCCTGGCCGCCGATCATCGCGAGGTACGCGGTCGTGCAGCCCGCCTCCTGGGCGCGCTTGCGGACCAGCTCCAGGCGGGTGTCGTCCTTCTCGCGCTCGTACGGCGAGGCGTTGATCGACAGGAGCAGCCCCGCCCCCGCGGACCGGGCGGCCGGCACGCGCCCGCCCTCCTGCCACAGGTCCTCGCAGATGGCGAGCGCGACGTCCACGCCGTGCACCCGGACGACGGGCATCGTGTCGCCCGGCACGAAGTACCGGAACTCGTCGAAGACGCCGTAGTTGGGCAGGTGGTGCTTGGCGAAGTTGAGCACCACCTCACCGCGGTGCAGTACGGCGGCGGCGTTGCGCGGGGCGCCCGCGGGCTGCCCGTACCGCGGCTGCGCCGACTCCGAGCGGTCGAGGTGGCCGACGACGACCGGCACCTCCCCGAGGCCCTCCTCGGCGAGCCGTCCGGCGAGCGCGCGCACGGCGGCCCGGGACGCCTCGACGAAGGACGACCGCAGGGCCAGGTCCTCGACGGGGTAGCCGGTCAGCGCCATCTCGGGGAACGCGACGAGATGCGCTCCCTGCTCGGCGGCGTGCCGGGTCCAGTGCACGACCGCCTCGGCGTTCGCGGCGAGATCGCCGACGGTCGAGTCGATCTGATTCAGAGCGAGGCGTAGTTGAGGCACGCGGCCCAGTGTAATCGTCTGTCTGACGCGATGTCCCGGGGCGGGGATGTGGGGCGGGCCACTCGGGGCCCGCGGCATCCGTGCCGCCCGTGGTCGGCGCGCCCGTGGTCAGCGCCCGCGTAGACCTGTTCCGCCCACGCGGCGATCTGGATCTCGGTGAGATGCCGGGCCAGATCGGCCTCGCTGATCATCCCGACGAGGCGCTTGTCCTGGATCACCGGCAACCGGCGGATCCGGTGGCTCTGCATCTCGCTCAGGACCTCCTCCACGTCCGCGTCCGAGTCGATCCAGCGCGGTGTGCCGTGCGCCATCTCGCCCGCGGTGGTCTGCGCGGGGTCATGTCCGCGCGCCACACAGCCGACCACGATGTCGCGGTCGGTGAGTATGCCGGTCAGCCGCTCCTGGGAGTCGGCGATGGGCAGCGCGCCCACATCCAGCTCGCGCATGAGCTGTGCGGCGCGGTCCAGGGTCTCGTGCGCCGGGATCCACCGGGCGCCGGAATGCATGATGTCCTTGGCCGTGGTCATGGGTGCTCAGCCTCCTCAGTGCGGTGCTGCCGCCGTCCGCCCCGAGCCAGAACCATCATCGTGCGTACGTTCGGGTGACGCGACCGCCAGCACCCCAAAGGGGGTGTGGCGCCGGCCCCCGGGG
>NZ_JBHZDA010000112.1:0-4532 GCF_042755665.1 Streptomyces sp. NPDC059142 | reverse complement strand
ACAACAAAACATAGCTCTTTTGTGGGGGGACCCCCCCCCCCTCCCCCCACCCGGGGTGTGACCCCCCGCCCCCGGCCGCCGGCCCGCTTGGGGCGCCCCCACGGCGGGTGAGCCTCCGACGGGATCAGGCGCGCGGGATCAGGCGTGCGGGATCAGGCGTGCGGATCAGGCGCGCGGCTTCGCGCCGCGCTCCGCGAGCAGGTCCGCCATCAGCGACAGCTCCGACTCCTGCGCGGCGACCATCCCCTCGGCGAGGCTCTTCTCCGTACCGTTGGAGCAGAGCCGGACACACCCCTGCGCCATGGAGACGCCGCCCTGGTGATGGACGGTCATGAGTTGGAGGTAGAGGATCTCGGCCGCCTTGCCGCGGGCCTCGCGGAGCTGGTCCAGCTCCGCCTTGGTGGCCATGCCCGGCATCAGCGAACCGTCGTGGGCCTGATGGCCCCCGTGGCCCGCGGAGCCGTGGTCCATGCCCTCCATCCCCTCCATGGAGTCCGCCTCCGCCATCCAGGCCATGGGCTCCGTACCGGCCTCGACCTTCGGCAGCCCCCACAGGTCCAGCCACCCCATGAGCATGCCGCGCTGGTTCGCCTGGGTGTTGGCGATGTCGTACGCCAGCCGCCGCACGTCCTCGTCGTCCGTGCTGTCCCGCACGATGAAGGACATCTCCACGGCCTGCTGGTGGTGGACGGCCATGTCCCGGGCGAAGCCCGCGTCCGCGGAGTCCGAGGACGGCGTACCGGCGGACGCTGCCGTGCCGTCGCCGCGCGCGGCGGAGGCGACCGTGGCCGTACCGGCGAAGACCAGCGCCAGCACGACGGCGGTGATCGCCGCCCACTGCGTACGCGTCACGGACCGCCGGGGGCCGGACCCGGCCGGGTCCGCGCCGCTCACTGGGCGCCCATTCCGCCCGTGCAGGCGGCGCCCGGCTCGGGGGTCTGCTGGCCCTGCACGTACTTGGTGAAGAACTGGTTGACGCGGGAGTCCGACGCGCTGTCCACCGTCACCTGCTTGCCCCAGGCGCTCAGCATGATCGCGCCGTCCTGGTCCTTGACCGGGCTCATCAGCGTGTACGGGGTCTTGCCGACCTTGTCGGCGAGCGTCTTCACGTCGTCGTCCGACGCCTTGTCGTTGTACGTGACCCAGACCGCGCCGTGCTCCAGCGAGTGCACCGCGTTGACGTCGGGGATCTCCTCCTTGTAGACGTCACCGTCGCAGTTCATCCAGACCTGGTTGTGGTCACCGCCCACCGGAGGCTTCATCGGGTACGTGACGGCCTCGGTGACATGGTTGCGGCCCAGCTTCTTGGCGTCCCAGGACTTCTCCTCCTTGACGGGCGCCGCGGCGGCGGCCTTCTCCGCGTCCTTCTTGTCGGACTCCTTGTTGAGCGCGTACGCGCCGAAGCCGACGAGGCCGACCACCACGACGGCGCTCAGCGTGATCGTGATGATCCGGCTGCGCCGCTCGCGGGCCCGCTCGGCACGGCGCATCTCCTCTATTCGGGCCTTGCGGTCGGCTGACTGGGACTTCGAACCCATGATGTTTTCGTCCTTCTGACTTCTGGGGATGGCTGCGGAATCGCGGAACGCTGCATGCTGAACGCGAAACGTGGAACACGGTGCGGGGTACGGGCCCGGCTACGTCCGCAGTACTTGAAGGACGTGAAGGTCCGGCGCGCGCGGGAACGCTCCGGAACGGGGCGCCCGGCCGGCCGGGCGCGGCGGTTCGAGGTGCGGCTGCTGTACGGCGACGTCGGGCGCCGCGGCGGGCGCCGGCACGGTGAGCACGGCCGCGCCCAGGTGCGGGAAGAGCCCGCAGTCGCCGCCCCGGTACGGGCACACGTACTGGGCGTCGCCGGTGTGCGACGCCCCGGCCGGACCGGCGGCGGAGGTGCCCGCCACGGAGAAGGTGACAGCGGCGGCGTCCCGGTGGTGGCCCGCCGTCTCCGTATCGGTGCCCAGACAGAGGAACAGCGCGGCCAGCAGCGTCGCCACGGCGCTGACCAGAGCCGTGGGACGCGTGGTGCGTATGTGGCCGGTGCGGCCGCGCGACTGTCCCCCCATGGGGCCAGATCGTAGTGCGTGACGCGCCGCGGCAGCAGTCCGGGCGTCGGCAAAGACACCGCGCACCGCCGCTCCCGCCGCTGTGTCCTGGGCGTGTACCGCCGCCGATACGGTATGAAACGGTCCCGGTGAAACAGCCACCGGCGCGATACAAAGAGGCATGGCAGAACAGAGAGGCGGGGCCGGGGCCGGGCGTCCCCCCGCCGATGTCGACGCGGTGACCCGCGCGGTACTGACCGCGTCCCGGCTCCTCGTCGCCATCTCCGCCCGTTCCCTCGCCACGATGGGGGAGCGGGTCACGCTGCCCCAGTTCCGTCTCCTGGTGGTTCTCTCCACCCACGGCGACGCCAAGCTCGTCTCGGTCGCCGAACGGCTCGGCGTGAACCCGTCCACCGCCATGCGCATGCTCGACCGGCTGATCGCGGCGGGGCTGGCGACCCGCGAGAGCAACCCCGGCAACCGCCGTGAGACGGTGCTGCGCCTCACCCCCGAGGGCCACTCCCTGGTCGAGCGCGTCACCGCCGTACGCCACCGGGAGATCTCGGCGATCGTCGAGCGGCTCACCCCGGGCCAGCGCTCGGCCCTGGTCGAGGCGCTGACGGCGTTCACCGAGGCGGGCGGGGAGCCGGCCGTCCCGGGCGACGAGGGGGAGCCGTACCCGCTGGGCTGGTCCGACACGCACACGCGGTACCCGGAACCGGCGGACCGGCCCGAGCCGACGGGGTCCTCGTCCGGGTCCTCGTCCGAGCCCTCGTCCCGGTCGTCGTCCGGGTCCTCGCCCGATCAGTCCGTGACGGATGAAGGCTCAACCGGTGGCTGACAGTCGCCAGGAGTGATCTTCGTCGGCGGGGATTGCGGTCACCTGTTTCATGGGCACCACCTGGGCAGGCACTATGGGCGTGTGCCCGTACACGCGCACGTCCCGGATCGTTGGACGGGCGTTCGCAACGCGCCGGAAATCGTGTGGTGGGATGCTCGTGTGCCCCAACGTGCCCCGCGACATGGGAGCAGGTGGCCTGACCAGCAAGGATGGGTAGGATATGGATAAGCAGCAGGAATTCGTGCTCCGTACGCTGGAGGAGCGCGACATCCGCTTCGTGCGGCTCTGGTTCACCGATGTCCTCGGCTTCCTGAAGTCGGTCGCCGTCGCCCCCGCGGAGCTGGAGCAGGCATTCGACGAAGGCATGGGCTTCGACGGATCCGCGATCGAGGGCTTCGCCCGTGTCTACGAGTCCGACATGATCGCCAAGCCCGATCCGGGCACCTTCCAGATCCTCCCCTGGCGCGCCGAGGCCCCGGGCACGGCCCGGATGTTCTGCGACATCCTCATGCCCGACGGATCGCCGTCCTTCGCGGACCCGCGGTACGTCCTCAAGCGGATGCTCGCCAAGACCTCGGATCTGGGGTTCACCTTCTACACCCACCCCGAGATCGAGTTCTTCCTGCTGAAGGACAAGCCGGTCGACGGCACCCGGCCCACCCCGGCCGACAGCTCCGGCTACTTCGACCACACCCCGCAGAACGTGGGGATGGACTTCCGGCGCCAGGCGATCACGATGCTGGAATCCATGGGCATCTCGGTCGAGTTCAGCCACCACGAGGGCGCCCCCGGCCAGCAGGAGATCGACCTGCGGTACGCGGACGCGCTCTCCACGGCGGACAACATCATGACGTTCCGCCTGGTCATGAAGCAGGTCGCGCTGGAGCAGGGCGTACAGGCGACGTTCATGCCCAAGCCGTTCTCGGAGTACCCCGGCTCGGGCATGCACACCCACCTCTCCCTCTTCGAGGGCGACCGGAACGCGTTCTACGAGTCCGGCGCGGAGTACCAGCTCTCGAAGGTCGGCCGCTCCTTCATCGCCGGGCTGCTCAAGCACGCGGCGGAGATCTCGGCCGTCACCAACCAGTGGGTCAACTCCTACAAGCGCATCTGGGGCGGCTCCACCCGCACCGCCGGCTCGGGCGGCGAGGCCCCCTCGTACATCTGCTGGGGCCACAACAACCGCTCCGCGCTGATCCGCGTCCCGATGTACAAGCCCGGCAAGACGGGCTCCGCCCGCGTCGAGGTCCGCTCCATCGACTCCGGCGCCAACCCGTACCTGACCTACGCGGTCCTGCTCGCCGCCGGCCTCAAGGGCATCGAGGAGGGCTACGAACTCCCGGCGGGCGCCGACGACGACGTCTGGGCCCTCTCCGACGCCGAACGCCGCGCGATGGGCATCGAGCCCCTGCCGCAGAACCTGGGCGAGGCGATCTCCCTGATGGAGCGCAGCGAGCTGGTGGCGGAGACGCTGGGCGAGCACGTCTTCGACTTCTTCCTCCGCAACAAGAAGCAGGAGTGGGAGGAGTACCGCTCCGAGGTCACCGCCTTCGAGCTGAAGAAGAACCTGCCCGTGCTGTAAGCCGCAGGTCAGCGCGTATTTTCCGCGTGAACTGCGACGTCGGGCCCGCACTGTCACGGTGCGGGCC
>NZ_JBHZDA010000111.1:20918-23057 GCF_042755665.1 Streptomyces sp. NPDC059142 | reverse complement strand
CGTTGCGCGCGCGGAGCCCGGTGGCCCCGGGGGGCCCGGCGACCGGACGGGGACGGGCGGGCCCGGGGGGGGCGGGCGGGGGGCCGATCGGGGTTCGGGGGGGCGCCGACCACCCCAGGTGGCGCGACGCCGTCGCCCGCGACCTGGAAGCGGCGGGCTTCGACGTCGTCGCCACCGCGGGGGACGGTCCCCAGGCGGTGCGCCGCGCCCGCGCCACCACCCCGCGGGTGCTCGTCCTGGACCTCAACCTGCCCGGCATGCCCGGCGTGCAGGTCTGCAAGGAGCTGGTCGGCTCCCTCCCCAGGCTGCGCGTCCTGGTGCTCTCCGCCAGCGGGGAGCACGCCGATGTGCTGGAGGCGGTCAAGTCCGGCGCCACCGGCTATCTGCTCAAGTCCGCCAGTACGGAGGAGCTGACCGACGCCGTACGCCGCACCGCCGGGGGCGACCCGGTCTTCACCCCGGGCCTGGCGGGCCTGGTGCTGGGGGAGTACCGCCGGCTCGCCTCGGAGCCCGCGCCGGCCGCCGCCGACGAACCGAGGGCGCCCGAACTGACCGACCGCGAGACGGAGGTGCTGCGGCTGGTCGCCAAGGGCCTCTCGTACAAGCAGATCGCCGAGCGGCTGGTCATCTCGCACCGCACCGTGCAGAACCACGTCCAGAACACCCTCGGCAAGCTCCAGCTCCACAACCGGGTCGAGCTGGTGCGGTACGCGATCGAGCGCGGCCTCGACGACATCTGATCCGCCCGCGGGCCCCGGCCCCTCCGCCCGTCGCCCGCCGCCGCCCCGCCGGCCCGGCCGCCCGTCGCCCGCCGTCCGCCGTCGCTCCTCTCCGCGCCCGGCCGCCCGGCCGCGAAACAGTGCCGTCGCCCCTCTGGTGCAACGGGACCGCCCCTGTGCACCATGCCGGAGTGACCTGAATCACCCCTCCTGGCGAAGGGACGTGTTTCATGCGGGTCGGAGTGCTGACGGGCGGCGGCGACTGCCCCGGGCTCAACGCGGTCATCCGCGCTCTCGTGCGCAAGGGAGTCCAGGAGTACGGCTACGCCTTCACCGGTTTCCGGGACGGCTGGCGCGGCGCGCTGGACGGCGACACCGTACGGCTCGACATACCCACCGTGCGCGGCATCCTGCCGCGCGGGGGCACCATCCTCGGCTCCTCACGCACCAACCCGTTCAAGGAGGAGGACGGCGTCCGCCGCATCAGGGAGACCCTGACGGCGACGGACGTCGACGCGCTCGTCGTGATCGGCGGCGAGGACACCCTCGGGGTGGCGTCCCGGCTCTCCGACGAGTACGCGGTCCCCTGCGTCGGCGTGCCCAAGACCATCGACAACGACCTGTCGGCGACGGACTACACCTTCGGCTTCGACACCGCCGTCGGCATCGCGACCGAGGCCATCGACCGGCTCCACACCACCGCCGAGTCCCATATGCGCGTCCTGGTCTGCGAGGTGATGGGCCGGCACGCCGGCTGGATCGCCCTGCACTCCGGGCTGGCCGGCGGCGCGAACGTCATCCTCATCCCCGAGCGGCGCTTCGACGTCGACCAGGTCTGCGCCTGGGTGACCTCCCGCTTCAAGGCGTCGTACGCGCCGATCGTCGTCGTCGCGGAGGGCGCGATGCCCAAGGACGGCGACCTGGTCCTCAAGGACGGCTCGCTGGACTCGTACGGGCACGTCCGGCTCTCCGGCGTCGGCGAGTGGCTGGCCAAGGAGATCGAACGGCGCACCGGCAAGGAGGCCCGCACCACCGTGCTCGGCCATGTCCAGCGCGGCGGCACCCCGAGCGCCTTCGACCGCTGGCTGGCCACCCGCTTCGGGCTGCACGCGATCGACGCGGTGCGCGAGGGCGACTACGGGAAGATGGTCGCCCTGCGCGGCACGGACATCGTGCGCGTCCCGATGGCGGAGGCGACGGCGCGGCTCAAGACGGTCGGACCCGAGCTGTACGCGGAGGCGGGCGTCTTCTTCGGATAACGCCCGGCCTCCCCGCTCAGCGCCCGGCCTCCCTGTTCGGCGTTCGGCGCCCGGCGGCACACGTGCCGCCGGGCGGCCGGGCCCCCCCCCACCCCCCCCCCCCCCCGCCCCCCCCCCCCCTCGCCCCACCGCCCCCCCCGCCGCCGCCCCCCCCCCCCCCC
>NZ_JBHZDA010000111.1:7874-20909 GCF_042755665.1 Streptomyces sp. NPDC059142 | reverse complement strand
TACGAGGACGGGCTCGGCTGGCCGAGGGGGGGGGGGGCGGCCCGCCGCCCCCCCGCGCCCCCCGGGCGGCCGGGCCCCCGCGAACCCGGCCGCCCGCCGTACCGCCGTCACCGTCGCCGTACCGCCGCCGCGTCCGTCGCCACCCCCGCGAGCAGCTCCGCCACGATCCCCGGGCCGTCCAGCGTCAGCACCGACTCCGGGTGGAACTGCACCGAGGCGAACCCCGCTCCCCGCAGCGCGTGCACCTCCCCGCTCCGCGCCTCCCGGCTCACCTCGACGCCCCGCGCGGCCAGCCGCGCCGCCGCCGCGTCGTCGCACCGCGCCGTGAAGCTGTTGTAGAAGCCCACCGTCTCCTCCCGGCCGAACAGCTCGATCCGGGTCTGGAGCCCCTGGTACGGCGCCCGCTTCCGTACGGTCTCCAGCCCCAGCTCCGCCGCCAGCAGCTCATGCCCCAGACAGACCCCCAGCACCCCGTGGCGCCGGCCGCCGGGCGCGGCCAGCAGCTCCGCCGCCAGCCCGCGCAGCGACCGCATCCGGGGATCCGCCGTGTCCGCCGGGTCCCCGGGGCCGGGGCCCAGCACCACCGGCCCCACCCCGTCCGCGTGCCGCAGCACCGCCCTGCGCAGCCCGGCCTCGTCGTGGCGGCGTACGGTCACGGCCAGCCCCGAGGCGCGCAGGAGATGCGCCAGCATCGCCGTGAAGGTGTCCTCGCCGTCGACGATCAGCGCGTGCCCCGACTCCGCCGCAGCGCCCTCCCGCATCCGCAGCCAGAACGGCGCGAGATCCGCGCGCCGCGCGTCCAGCGCCGCCCGTACCCGCGGATCGTCGGCGAGCCGGGGCCGGACCGACTCCGCGCGCGGGCGCCCCGGACGCACCCCCAGCGCCGCCAGCACCCCCGCCGCCTTGGCGTGCGTCTCGGCCACCTCGCTCTCCGGCCGGGAGTGGCGTACGAGCGTGGCCCCGACCGGTACCCGCAGCGCCCCATCGGCGTCGATGTCGGCGGTACGGATCAGGATCGGGGAGTCGAGGGTCCTGGCCCCGCCGGCGTCCCGGCCGAGGAGCGCCAGCGCGCCCGCGTAGTAGCCGCGCCCGCCCTCCTCGTGGCGCTCGATGACCCGGCAGGCGTTCCGCACCGGTGAGCCGGTGACCGTCGCCGCGAACATCGTCTCCCGCAGCACCTCGCGCACATCGAGCGACGAGCGCCCGCGCAGCTCGTACTCGGTGTGCGCGAGATGCGCCATCTCCTTGAGCCGGGGCCCGACCACCACCCCGCCCCGGTCCCCGACCGTGCACATCATCTTCAGCTCCTCGTCCACGACCATCGAGAGCTCGTCGGTCTCCTTGCGGTCGCCCAGGAACTCCAGCAGAGCCTCGGGACGGGGACCCCCGGGCGGATAGCGGAAGGTCCCGCTGATCGGGTTCATCACGACGGTCCCGCCGCTCATCCGGACGTGCGCCTCGGGGCTGGCCCCCACGAGCGTGCGCGCGCCCGTGTGCACCACGAACGTCCAGTACGCCCCCTGCTCGCCGACGAGCAGCCGCCGGAAGAGCGCGAGGGCGTCGGCGCGGCCGAAGCCGGGGATCCGGCCCCCGAAGGTGCGCCGGATGACGAAGTTCGCGCCCTCGCCCCGGCCGATCTCCTCGTCGACGACCCGCCGCACGATCTCCGCGTACCGCTCGTCGTCGACGTCGAAGGCGCCGCCCTCGACCCGTACCGCGTGCGCGGGCAGCCGGTCGAGCACCGTGCCGAGGGGCAGCTCGTACGTCTCGTCCGCGACCAGCACGGCCAGCGGCGTCCCGTCGTCCCGTACGTCGAAACCGCGCTCCCTGATCTGCCGGAACGGCACCAGGGCCAGCGCGGTGCGGTCACCCGCGGGGAGATCGGCGAGCCGGTCCGCCTCGTGCACGGGGCCGATCAGCACCTCGACGGTGTCGTGGTCCCGGCCGGGGGTGCGGCGGCGCAGCAGCGCGAAGGGCGGGCAGCCGTCGTCCAGCAGCCGGCCGATCACATCGGCGGCGGACGGGCGGGTACGGGAACCGGGCGCGGCGCCGGTGCCGGTGTCGGTGTTCATCGGGGGTGTTCCTTCCGGGAGAGGAGGAACGGCCCGCTCCACCGGCCGGGAATCTGCCATCCGGACCTGGAGAACACTGAAGGCCGCCCCTCGGGCGGCCTTCTCGATTCGTGGTGCGCGCGTGAATCAGTGGACCGCCGGACGAGCGGGCCACCACCAGTTCTGATGCGATTGCGCGAGCATGAGGCGCACATTAGCGCATGCGCGCGGGGAGCGGTCTGTTCCACACTGTGAGCGCCGCGCCGGCCGGCGCGACCGACCCCGTAATCTGGAGCGCGTGACAGTGAACGCTGAGAACTCCGCCGACCATGTGCCGTCCTGGCACGATCTTCCCGCTGCCCAGCAGCCGGAGTATCCGGACCAGGAAGCCCTGCGGGATGTCGTGGCCGAGCTGGAGAGCTATCCTCCGCTGGTCTTCGCGGGCGAGTGCGACCAGCTGCGCGCCCGGCTGGCGGCCGTCGCCAAGGGGGAGGCGTTCCTGCTCCAGGGCGGTGACTGCGCCGAGGCGTTCGACGCCGTCTCCGCGGATCACATCAGGAACAAGCTGAAGACCCTCCTCCAGATGGGCGCGGTCCTCACGTACGCGGCGTCCGTGCCGGTGGTGAAGGTCGGCCGGATCGCCGGGCAGTACTCGAAGCCGCGCTCCAAGGGCACCGAGACCCGCGACGGCGTGACCCTGCCGACGTACCGGGGCGACTCGGTCAACGGCTTCGCCTTCGACGAGAAGTCCCGGATCCCCGACCCCGAGCGCCTGAAGCGGATGTACCACGCGTCCGCCGCGACGCTCAACCTGGTGCGCGCCTTCACCACCGGCGGCTACGCCGACCTGCGCCAGGTGCACGCCTGGAACCAGGACTTCGTGAAGTCGTCCCCGTCCGGCCAGCGTTACGAGCAGCTCGCCCGCGAGATCGACAACGCGCTGAACTTCATGAAGGCGGCGGGCACCGACCCGGCCGAGTTCCGCACCGTCGAGTTCTACTCCTCGCACGAGGCGCTGCTGCTGGCCTACGAGTCGGCGCTGACCCGGGTCGACTCCCGGACCGGCGGGCTCTACGACGTGTCGGGCCACATGGTGTGGATCGGTGAGCGCACCCGCCAGCTCGACGGCGCGCACATCGAGTTCGCCTCGAAGATCAAGAACCCGATCGGGATCAAGCTCGGCCCGACGACCACCGTCGACGAGGCGCTGACCTACATCGACCGCCTGGACCCGGACCGCGAGCCCGGCCGCCTGACGTTCATCGTGCGGATGGGCGCCGACAAGGTCAGGGACAAGCTCCCCGAGCTGGTCGAGAAGGTGACCGCCTCCGGTGCCACGGTGGCCTGGGTGACGGACCCGATGCACGGCAACACCTTCTCGGCGGCCTCGGGCCACAAGACCCGCCGCTTCGACGACGTGCTCGACGAGGTCAAGGGCTTCTTCGAGGTCCACAAGGCGCTCGGTACGCACCCGGGCGGCATCCACGTCGAGCTGACCGGTGACGATGTCACGGAGTGCGTGGGCGGCGGCGACGAGATCTTCGTCGACGATCTGCACCAGCGCTACGAGACGGCCTGCGACCCGCGGCTCAACCGCAGCCAGTCCCTGGACCTGGCCTTCCTGGTCGCGGAGATGTACCGGGACCAGTAGCGGGAACACGACACCGGTGGGGCGCGGACCGATGTGATCCGTGCCCCACCGGTGCGTTCCGGACTTTTCCGGATCGGGCGCGGCAGGTAAGGTTAGGTTGGCCTCACCGACGCATCGGGGTGGCTCCAGTCCGGAACGGCCCCGCCGGGAGGTGAACCGCGTGTACGTCTGCTCATGTTTCGGGATCACCGAGACGCAGGTGAGGGAACACGCGGCGGCCGGTGCGTGCACGCCCCGCGAGATCGCTTCGGCCAGCAAGGCCGGCACCGACTGCGGCTCGTGCGTACGGCGGATCCAGTCGCTTCTGGGGCGCGGAGGATGCCCCCGGCGTGAGCTGCTGGAGCAGGGCGCCCCGGCCCTCGGGGAGGCGGGCACCCCGGCGGTGGCGGCCGTCCCGTCCGCGGCCCCCGCGGTACTGCCCGAAGCGGCCTGACGCCGCGCCGTCGTCCGTCCGTCGCCCGTCCGTCCGGCGCCCGTCCGTCGTCCGCCCGTCGTCCGTCCGTCCGTTCCGGATGAGGGTCCTGGCAGTCGGTTCTAGCTGTCGGGCTGCTCGATGAGCTGGGCGATGTAGAGGGGTTCACCCAATTTCTCGATCAGCTCCAGCTGGGTGTCGAGATAGTCGATGTGGTGCTCCTCGTCCTCCAGGATCGATTCGAAGATGCCCTTGGACGTGTGGTCGCCCTTGGAGCGCATCACATCGATTCCGCGCTTGAGGCGGTCGATCGCCTCCACCTCGACCTGCCGGTCCGCCTGGAACATCTCGGTGACCGTCTGGCCGACCCGGACGTGGAAGAGGCGCTGGTAGTTCGGCAGCCCCTCCAGGAACAGCAGCCGGTCCGTGAGGAGTTCGGCGTGCTTCATCTCGTCGAACGACTCGGCCCTGGTGTACTTGGCGAGCTTCGTCCAGCCGAAGTTCTCCTGCATTTTCGAGTGGAGAAAGTACTGGTTGATCGCGGTCAGTTCGGCGGTCAACTGCTCATTGAGGAATTCAATGACCTCGGGGTCGCCCTGCATCGCGCAGTCTCCTTCCAAGCCGGTGACGGAGCAGAATGCGCGCATCCTCGCACCGTGATCAGGAGGCCGTCCAGTAAGTGCACGCTTAGTAGGAGTTGCCGGAATCGACGTGTACCTGGTCATCACCACCCCTCCCGGTCTGTCACCATGGAAGGCATGGGTCAGCCGGAGAGCCTGGAGCACCGGGAGCCGGAAGAGTCCGGGCTACCGCCCGGACAGCGGCTTCAGCGCGGCTGGCCGGTCACCCATTACGGCCCCGTACCGAAGTTCCGGCAGGAACGCTGGGAGTTCCGGGTCTTCGGCGCCACGGCCGACGGTGACAAACACTGCTGGAACCACGAGGAGTTCTCGGCGCTGCCCTTCTCCACGGTGGTCGCGGATCTGCACTGCGTCACAAAATTCAGCATGGTGGGGGCCGAATGGGGCGGGGTACCCGCCCGTACGATCGTGGAACTCGCACCGCCCGCGCCGAACGTCACGCATGTGATGGTCTGGGCCGAGTACGGTTTCAGCTCGAATCTCCGGCTCGCGGACTTCGTCTCCGACCGGACGATCTTCGCCACCCACAAGGACGGCGAATTGCTCACCGCCGAGCATGGATTTCCGGTGCGGCTCGTCGTCCCCCAGCTCTATGCCTGGAAGGGCCCCAAATGGGTCCGCGGGGTGGAATACATGACGGCCGACCGCCGCGGTTTCTGGGAGGAACGCGGCTACCACAATGTCGGCGACCCCTGGTCCGAGCAGCGTTACTCCTACCAGGAGGTTCCGGGCGACGGCCCGGAGCTGTGACGGAGCGCCGGTCCCGGGGCCCGTGGCTCAGGCGTCGCGCAGCTTCTTCAGCCGTGCCACGTCCGCCGCGTGCCCTTCCTTGCCGCCCGGCGTCTCGATCACCAGCGGTACGTCCGCGGTCGCCGGGTGCGAGAACAGTTCCCGGAACGGCTCCTCGCCGATATGGCCCGCGCCAATGTTCTCGTGCCGGTCCTTGTGGGCGCCCGCCACGTCCTTGGAGTCGTTGGCGTGGATCAGCCTGAGCCGACCCGCACCGACCGTGTCCACCAGCAGGTCCAGTGTCTGCCGCATCCCGTGCGGTCCGGTCAGATCGTGGCCCGCCGCGAAGATGTGGCAGGTGTCCAGGCAGATCCCCAGCTTCGGATGGGCGTCCAGCGCCTCGAAGTACGGGCCGAAGTCCCAGGTCCGCGAGCAGAGCGAGAAGCCCTGTCCCGCCGTCGACTCCAGCAGCAGGAACGGGTCGTCGTCATGGGTCAGCTCGTCCAGGAGCGGCAGCATCCGCTCCCGTACCTGCGCGAGCGCCACCTCGCGCGGCCGGCCGCCCGTCGCCGACCCGGTGTGCACGACCACGCCCCGCGCGCCGATCTCCCGCCCGCGCCGCAGACTGTGGCGCAGCGACTCCACCGACTTCTCGGCGGTGGCCTCCGTGTGCGAGCCGAAGTTGATCAGATACGGAGCGTGTACGTACACGGGCATCTCCGCCGCCTCGCACGCGGCACGGAACTGCTCGTCCTGCGCCGGATTCCCGGCGGGAGTCGCCCAGCCGCGCGGATTGGCCACGAAGACCTGGACGGTCTCCGCGCCCAGCTCGCGCGCGTACGCCAGACCGGTCGTGGCGAGCCCGCCGGCCACGGGGACATGGCCGCCCACAGGGTTGCGCATCCGCTCTAGAGTCCCTTGGTCTTGATGGTGATGAGGGAGCCCTCGGGCGCCTGCTCGCCGCCGGCGACGGACTGCTCGCCCACGGTGTCCCCCAGGAACGGGAAGCTCCGCTCGACCTCGACCTCGAAGCCCGCGCCCTCCAGCGCCCGCTTCGCGTCCTCGGTCTTCTGCCCGGTCACATCCGGTACGGAGACCATCCGCGGGCCCTTGGAGACCGTCAGCGTGACCGTGTCGCCCTCGGCGAGACGGGTCCCCTCCCGGGCGGACTGCCGGGCGACCGTGCCCTCGTCCTGCGGGGCGTTCACCCGCTCGGGGGCGATCTTCACCGTGAGCCCCGCGTCCTCCAGCTCGGAGGTGGCGTCGTCCACGGACTCGCCGGTCACATCGGGCATGTCGATCGGGGCGCCCTTGCTGACCACCAGCGCGACCCCCGAGTCGGGCCGTACGTCCGCGCCCGCGTCGGGCGTGGAGCTGACGACCGCGCCCCGCGCGACGTCCTCGTCGAACTTCCGCGTGACGAGCCCGGAGGCCAGTCCGGCCTTCTTCAGCGCGGACCGGGCCTCGGCCAGCGACTTGCCGGCCAGATCGGGGACCTGGACGATCTTCGGGCCCCGGGAGATGACCAGTGTGACGGGGCCGCTGCCCCGGACCCGCGAGCGGGGCTCCGGATCCGTCCCCATGACCGTGCCCCGGTCGAAGCTGTCGCTGAAGTCGCGGGTGACCTTGGCGTCGAGCCCTTCGGCGCCGAGCCGCTCGCGCGCCTCCTTCTCCGGCTGGCCGAGCAGCGAGGGCACCCGGGTGAACTGGCCGGAGTTGATGTACCAGACGCCCGTCCCCACGCCGAACACCAGCAGCACGGCGACGATCGCCGCGAGCACGCCCCGCGACGGCAGCCCGCGCCCCCGGCCCGCGCCGCCACGTGGCCGGCCGGGCGGCGGGAGCGCGTCCGCGGGCGACATCTCCAGCCTGCTCGTGTGGCGCACGGGCTCGTCGTCCGGCTCCTCGACCGGCCGGATCCGGGGGATCACCGCGGTCCGTCCGTCCGCGTCCGTGCCGTCCTCCGCCTCGGGCCTCGCCTGCGGCGGTACGGCGTCGAGCTGCGCGTCGGTGAGCGCGGCGCGGGCCGCCCGCACCAGCGCCAGCAGCGCGACCGCGTCGAGCGGCCGCTCCTCGGGGTCGCGCGCGGTGGCCGCGGCGACCAGCCGGTCCAGCTCCGGGGCGAGCCCGGGGACGGCGGCGGACGGGGCCGGGACGTCCTCGTTCAGATGGCGGTAGAGGACCTGCGCCGGGGTGTCCCCGGAGTGCGGCTTGGCGCCGGTCAGCATCTCGTGCAGGACGACCCCGCACGCGTACACGTCGACCCGGGTGTCGGACGTGCCGTCCTCGATCTGCTCCGGCGCCAGGTACGAGACCGTGCCCAGGACGGTGCCGGTGGTGTTGGTCACATCGCCTATGCCCCGGACGAGCCCGAAGTCGGCGACCTTGACCCGGCCGTCGTCCCCTATCAGCACGTTCTCCGGCTTCATGTCCCGGTGGACGAACCCGGCCCGGTGCGCCGCGCCGAGCGCGGCGAGCACCGGCTCCAGGATGTCCAGCGCGGCCCGCGGGCGCAGCGCCCCGCGCTGCCGTACGACATCGCGCAGGGTGCACCCCGCGACGTACTCCATCGCCAGGTAGACGTACGCGCCCTCCGCGCCCTGGTCGAAGACCGCGACCACGTTGGGGTGCGCCAGCCGGGCCACCGATTTGGCCTCGCGGATGAAACGCTCCACGAAGGAGACGTCCGCGGCGAGCGCCGGGTGCATCACCTTGAGCGCCAGGACCCGGTCGAGCCGGGTGTCCACGGCCCGGTAGACCGTGGCCATGCCGCCGACCGCGATCCGTGCGTCGACGCGGTAACGGCCGTCGAGCACCTGCCCGACGATGGGGTCCTGAAGGGTGGTATCCACGCAGGTGAGTCTACGAGTCACCGCTGACACCCCCGTAGCCCCGGGTCGGACCGCGCACAGGACTGAAGCCGAGCTGTGACAGGCCCCCGGGACGCCCGTGACCGCCGGTCGGCGGCGACGTTGCGGCGCGGCGGCGGCGGCCCGGCCCGGTCAGAAGGCGGGCCGTTCCGGATCGAGCGCCGCCACCCCGTCCAGCGGCGAGGACGCCTCGGCGAAGTGGCGCCGAGGGATCCGCCCCGCACGCCGCGCCAGCCGCCCCGCCACCACCGCGTGCCGCATCGCCTCGGCCATCAGCACCGGCTCCTGGGCCCGGGTGACCGCCGACGCCAGCATCACCGCCGCGCACCCCAGCTCCATCGCGAGCGCCGCGTCCGACGCGGTGCCCGCGCCCGCGTCCAGGATCACCGGGACCCGGGCGCGCTCCACGATGAGCTGGAAGTTGTGCGGATTGCGGATGCCGAGACCGGAGCCGATGGGCGAACCCAGCGGCATGATCGCGGCGCACCCCACGTCCTCCAGCTTCGCGGCGAGGACCGGGTCGTCGTTGGTGTACGGCAGCACCGTGAAACCGTCGTCCACCAGGGTCTCGGCGGCGTCCAGCAGCTCGACCGGGTCGGGCAGCAGGGTGCGCTCGTCCGCGACCACCTCCAGCTTGACCCACTCCGTGCCGAGCGCCTCACGGGCGAGCCTGGCCGTGAGGACGGCCTCGCCCGCGGTGAAACAGCCCGCCGTGTTCGGCAGCGCGCGGATGCCCAGCCTCTGGAGCACCGAGAGCACGGAGCCCTGCACGGTGGGGTCGAGGCGCCGCATCGCGACCGTGGTCAGTTCCGTCCCCGAGGCGATCAGCGAGCGTTCCAGGACATCGAGGCTGGGCGCACCGCCCGTCCCCATGATCAGCCGGGAGGCGAAGGTGGTGGAGCCGATGGTGAGAAGGTCGTCCGCCATGTCCGTCAGCCTCCCTGGACCGCGGTGAGGACCTCGACCCGGTCGCCGTCGCTGAGCGCGGTGCCGGACCAGCGGGTACGGGGGACCACCGTCTCGTTGACGGCGGCGGCCACCCCGGAGCGCGCCGCGGTGAGCGTCGCGACGACGGTGTCGAGGGTGATCCCGGCGGCGAACTCACGTGGCTCGCCGTTGACGGACACGTACATCACGGCGGTGTTCATACGGGCTGCTCCAGGGAGGCGGACGGGCGCGGGGGGCGGGACGCGGCGCCGGAGAAGCGCAGCGGGGTGAACGGCGCCGCCTCGGGCGGCAGATCACCGCCGGTCAGGACCGCCGCCAGCACGTCCCCGGTGACCGGCGTCAGCAGCACCCCGTTGCGGTGGTGGCCGGTGGCCAGCGACAGGCCCGGCAGCACGGTCGGCCCGAGCAGCGGCGCGTTGTCCGGTGAGCACGGGCGCAGACCCGCGCGGGTCTCGGTGAGCGGCAGTTCGGTGATGCCGGGCACCAGCGCGTGCGCGTCGCGCAGCAGCTCGTACACCCCGCCCGCCGTGACGGTGGTGTCCCAGCCCAGCTCCTCGCTGGTCGCGCCGACGACCAGCTCGCCGTTCTCGCGCGGCACGAGATAGACCTGGGAGCCGCGCACCACGGCCCGTACCGTCCGGGACAGGAAGGGCGCGTACGGGCCGGGCACCGCCAGGCGCAGCACCTGCCCCTTGACGGGCCGTACCGGCGGCACGGCCTCCGGGGGGACCCCCGCGAGCCCGCCGCTGAGGCTGCCGCCCGCCAGTACCACCCGGTCCGCGCCGAGCGAGGCGCCGTCGGCCAGCACCGCGCCGGCGGCCCGGTCCCGTACGACGGAGAGCCGCCGCACCCACGCGCGGTGGAAGACCACCCCGGCCCGTTCGCAGGCCGTGAGGAGCGCGGCGGCGAGCCGGCGGGGATCGATCTGGTGGTCGCCGTCGACCCGCAGCCCGCCGCGTACGCCCGGCGCCAGCATCGGCTCCAGGCGCCGGCACTCACGCCCCGTGAGCCACTGGGACGTCAGCCCCGAGCGCGTCTGGAGGGCGTGCAGCTCCCGGAGCTGGGCCCGGTCGTCGGCGTCCAGCGCCACGGCGAGGGTGCCGCACGCGCGGTAGCCGGTGTCCCGGCCGCTCGCCTCCTCCAGCTCCTCGACGAACGCGGGATAGCGCGCGGCGGAGGCGAGGTTGAGGCCGAGCAGGGTCTGCTCGCCGTGGTGGAGTTCGGTGACGGCGGCCAGCATGCCCGCCGCGACGCGCGCCGCGCCGCCGCCGGGTTCGGGGTCCGCGAGAGCGGTGCGCAGCCCGCGCTGCGCCGCCCGCCAGGCCGTGACCAGACCGATGATCCCGCCCCCGACGACGAGGACGTCGTACCCCTGGGAGGCGGACCCCCCGGGCGCTGCGGGGGACGGCTCTTCCCGGGGTGATGGTGGGGACGACTGCTGGGATGAGTGCATGGGCGTCCAGCCCCTCCCTTCGCCGGCATGACCCGGATCAGGTTCGTACGGTCGGAGGCCGCTCCAGCCTCCCTCTCAGCCCGGTGCGTCCGGACTCCCGCGAGGTAGTGTCGACGGCCAGCCTAACGCGCGGTGTGCCGCGCAGTAAGGGAGCGTCGCCCGTGGCCCGTTCACTGGACGGACTCGTCCTCGCGCCGGTCGCCGACCAGGCCCCCGGCCAGGTGGGCACCCGTACCCGCTTCGTCTACCACGAGGAGGACGGTCTGGTCTGGGCCGCCTATGAAGGCGGCGACGTGGTTCGCGGCCACCTCGTGGGGACGCGCGCCGGCGACCGGCTGGACTTCCGCTACGTGCAGGTGAAGCGCGACGGCACCACGGCGTCGGGCCACTGCCTCTCCACCGTCGTCGACCTCCCCGACGGCCGGGTCCGGCTGGAGGAGAGCTGGCGGTGGGAGTCCCAGGAGGGCAGCGGGACGAGCGTGGTGGAGGAGCTTCCCGCCGGCGCCCCCGCGCCGCTCTAAGGTGACCGGGTGAGCGAACAGCGGCAGGAACACGCACGGGACGGACGGCGGCGCGGGCCCGGGGTGGTCGTGGTCGGCGCGGGCATGGCGGGTGTACGGACCGCCGTGGCCCTGCGCGAGCAGGGGTACGAGGGCGGGATCACCCTGATCGGGGAGGAACCGCACCCGCCCTACGACCGGCCCCCGCTCTCCAAGGCCGTACTCCTCGGCCAGGCCGAGGGATCGGCCTTCGACGTCGACTTCGAAGCCCTCTCCGTCGACCTCGTGGTGGGCCGGAAGGCCACCGGGCTGCGCCCGTCCGCCCGGGAGGTCGACACCACCGCCGGT
Source organism: Streptomyces sp. NPDC059142 (assembly GCF_042755665.1). Taxonomy (NCBI): domain Bacteria; kingdom Bacillati; phylum Actinomycetota; class Actinomycetes; order Kitasatosporales; family Streptomycetaceae; genus Streptomyces; species Streptomyces sp. NPDC059142. The sequence continues at coordinate 9,306 of NZ_JBHZDA010000111.1, read as the reverse complement.
CCCCTCCCGTACGACGTGCTGGTCGTCGCCACCGGCGCCGAGGCCACCGTCCTGCCCGGCACGCGGGACGTGCCCGGCGTCCATCCGCTGCGTACGCTCGACGACGCCGTACGGCTGCGGCCCGTACTGGAACGGCGGCAGCGGGTGGTGGTCGTGGGCGCCGGGTGGATCGGCGCGGAGTTCACCACCGCCGCCCGGGAGGCCGGCTGCGCCGTGACGGTCGTGGAGGCGGCCGACCGGCCGCTGGCGGGCGCTCTACCGGCCGAGGTGGCCGCCCCCATGACCGGCTGGTACGCGGAGAGCGGCGCCACGCTGCTGACGGACGCGCGGGTGGCCGGCGTCGAACCGGGCACCGTCGTCCTGGCCGACGGCCGCCGCCTCCCCGCCGACGCGGTGGTCGTGGGCATCGGCGCACGGCCCGCGACGGCCTGGCTCACCGGCTCGGGCATCGCGCTGGGCGCGGACGGCTCGATCACCGCGGACGAGCGGCTGCGCACTTCGCTGCCCGACGTCCACGCGGTCGGTGACTGCGCCTCCTTCCCGTCGGCGCGCTACGGCGAACGGCTGCTCGTCCACCACTGGGACAACGCGCTCCAGGGTCCGCTGACCGTGGCCGCCCAGGTCGTCGGGGAGACCGAGCGGGTCTACGACCCCGTGCCGTACTTCTGGTCGGAGCAGTTCGGCCGGTTCGTCCAGTACGCGGGCCACCACGGGACGGCCGACACGCTGGTACGGCGCGGCGACCCCGCGGGGGCGGCCTGGTCGGTGGTCTGGCTGCGCGACGGCGTCCTGGTGGCCCTGCTGGCCGTCGGGAGACCCCGCGACCTGGCCCAGGGGCGCAAGCTGATCGAGACGGGCACCCGGCTCGATCCGGTGCTGTCGGCCGATCCGGCGGTACCGCTGCGCAAGGCGGCGCTCTGAGGTTTTCCCGGCTCGGGGACCGGTCCGCGCACCGTTTCGGACCGGTTTTCGCCCCCGTCCGGGGTGGCTCGGGGTGCCCAGTGTCAGTCCGGGATGGCACGCTTGTCCTGTGACCGAGATTGACGCAAAGATCGATGCTCTCGTCCCCGCCTGGCTTCACCTGCCCGATATCGCCGAAATGTTCGATGTCGAGGTGACGCGCGTGCGGCAGTTGGTGAAGGAAGGGCAGCTCATCGCGGTGCGCCGGGGTGAGAACAGGGCGCTCCAGGTGCCCGCCGCCTTCATCGACGGCAACAAGGTCGTCAAGGGCCTCGCCGGGACCCTGACGCTCCTGAGGGACGACCACTTCACCGACGAAGAGATGCTTGAGTGGCTCTTCACCCCCGACCCGAGCCTGCCCGGCACCCCCGCGCAGGCGCTCAGTGAGAACCGCGGTACGGAGGTGAAGCGCCGCGCCCAGGCGCTCGCCGTCTGACGGACCGGTCCCCGGGGGGGGGGGGGGGGGGGGCGC
>NZ_JBHZDA010000111.1:0-7864 GCF_042755665.1 Streptomyces sp. NPDC059142 | reverse complement strand
CTGTCCGCCCGCGCCGGGAGGGTCACGGACCCGAGACAGAGACGTACGACGCACACGCACCGCACGGCACCGACGCGGGCCCCCTGCGGACCGGCGCGGGACCGATGCGGGAGTCAGCGCGCAACCGACGCGGAACCAGCGGAACCAACGGGGGGACCTTCCCATGCCCACGCCCCACCAGGCACTGTCCGACGCCCGGCTCTACCTGTGCGTGGACGCCCGTAAGCGGCAGGGGGACCTCCCCGCGTTCCTCGACGCCGTGCTGGCGTCCGGCGTGGACATCGTGCAGCTCCGCGACAAGGGCATGGAGGCGGCCGAGGAGCTGGACCACCTCCGGGTCTTCGCCGACGCCTGCCGCCGCCACGGCAAGCTGCTCGCCGTGAACGACCGCGCCGACGTGGCGCACGCCATCGGCTCCGACGTGCTCCACCTCGGCCAGGGCGACCTGCCCGTCCCGGCCGCACGGGCCATTCTGGGCACCACCCCGCTGATCGGCCGCTCCACCCACGCGCGCGCCGAGGTGGACGCGGCGGTCGCCGAGCCCGGAGTGGACTACTTCTGCACCGGCCCCTGCTGGCCCACCCCCACCAAGCCGGGCCGCCACGCCCCGGGGCTCGACCTCGTGCGGTACGCGGCGGCGAGCGGCACGGACCGACCGTGGTTCGCGATCGGCGGGATCGACGCGGGCAACCTGGACGAGGTGCTGGACGCCGGGGCCCGCAGGGTCGTCGTCGTACGGGCCATCACGGAGGCCGACGACCCGGCCGCCGCCACGGCGGCCCTGGCCGCGCGGATACGGGCCCGCGCCGCCTGATCCCGAGGCCAGGGGCCCGGGACGCCGGTCGCGGGACGTCCGAGGCGTGGACACCTTCCGGGCAATACCGTGAAAAGCCCCACGTCCGGTTGGGTGGCCGCCACGCCCTCGATAGCCTGCACATATGGCCCTAGGCACAGCTTCGACCCGATCGGATCACGCGCGTACGGTGCGTGAGCTGCTCGCGACCGGAAAAACCTCGTACTCGTTCGAGTTCTGGGCGCCCAAGACCGGGAAGGGCGAGCGGAACCTCTGGAACGCGCTGCGCAGGGTCGAGGCGGTCGCCCCGAGCTTCGTCTCCGTGACCTACGGAGCGGGCGGTTCCACGCGGGAGGGCACGGTCAGGGCCACGCAGCGGATCGCCTCCGACACGACCCTCACCCCCGTCGCCCACCTCACGGCCGTCGACCAGTCCGTCGCCGAACTGCGCAACATGGTCGGCCAGTACGCCGACGCCGGGATCCGCAACATCCTCGCCGTACGGGGCGACCCGCCCGGCGACCCGATGGGCGAGTGGACCGAGCACCCCCAGGGCGTGCGGTACGCCGCCGACCTGGTCCGGCTCATCAAGGAGTCCGGGGACTTCTGCGTCGGTGTGGCGGCCTTCCCCGAGATGCATCCGCGCTCGCCCGACTGGGACAGCGACATCCGGCACTTCGTCGCCAAGTGCCGGGCCGGCGCCGACTACGCGATCACCCAGATGTTCTTCGACCCCGAGGGCTACCTGCGACTCCGCGACCGGGTCGACGCCGCGGGTTGCGCGACACCGATCATTCCCGAGATCATGCCGGTCACCAGTGTGAAGATGCTGGAGCGATTGCCCCAGCTCTCCACCGCGGTCTTCCCGGCGGAGCTGAAAGAGCGGATCCTCTCCGTCAAGGACGATCCGGCCGCTGTACGCTCCATTGGCATCGAGTTCGCGACGGAGTTCTGCGCCGGACTGCTGTCCGAAGGCGTACCGGGCCTCCACTTCATCACACTCAACAATTCCACGGCGACGCTCGAAATCTACGAGAATCTCGGACTGCACGAGCAGTCGTGACTAGGGGCGGGCATGGGCTTGGCGGTCCTCTACATCGCATTCGGCATCGTTGCCCTCTGGCTGCTGGCCGAGGTGCTGCTTCAGTACAAGGCGCGGCTGCGCTGGCGGATACTCGCCTTCACCGGGTTCATGGGTGTGGTGCTCGGTGTGCTGATCGGGTCCGTCCCCGTCATCGTGCTCGGAACGATCGCCTTCGCGGCCGGCCAGACCTATGTGACGCTCTCCTACCGCAGCGGCTTCTCGATGGGGTGGGCCATCGGCGGCAGGCCGGGGGCCAGCCGCCGTCGTAAGGCCGGCGCCGAGCCGGCCGCCGACCGCGAACCCGCCCTGGAGGTCTCGGACCTGGAGTACGAGCCCGTGGACCGGCCGGCCGGCCCCGCGGCGGTGTACGCGACGGAACCCCTGCCCGACGACACCGGGCAGTACGGCGTCTACGACGACGCGGTCCAGGACGCGCACACCGCAGGGCGGGCCGCCGCGCATCCGCACGGGTCCCAGGAGACCGCCGACCCGGGCGGCTACGGCGGCGGTTACGACGCCTACCCCGGCTACGGGACGCCCCAGGGCGGCCAGGACGCCTACGCGGCCCACGACCCCTACGCCCCGCAGGACGCGTACGCCTCCCAGGACCTGTACGCGGGCCAGGGCGGCTACGCGGCGCAGGACGGCTACGCCACGAACCAGGGCGGCTACGGCTACGGATCCGGCGACCAGCAGTACGCCGCCTACGCCGACCCGTACAACGGCGGCACGGCCGACGGCGGTCGGCAGTACGACGCGTACGACAGTTTCGGCGGCCGGCAGCAGTACACGGCGCCGTACGGGGACCACACCGACCAGCAGGGTTACGGCAACGACACCCCGCCCGGCGGCGTATGGGTCCCACAGCAGCGCGAGCGCCAGGACGACCCGTTCCCCCCGGCGCCGGGCGAGAAGCCCCAGCAGGGGTACGACGCGGGCTCCGGCTACAACGACCAGTACCGCTACTGACCCGCCGCCACCCGCACCGGCCCGCCCGGCACCGGACCACCCCGCACCGGCCCGCCCGCGAACCTCACGGTCACCGCGAGCCGCGGAACTCCGCGCCCTCGACGATCAGTCCGGCGACCAGCGCCCCCGACATCCCCGCGTGTGCGAGCCCGCCGCCGGGGTGCGCCCAGCCGCCCGCGCGGTAGAGCCCGGGCAGCTCCGTGGTGTTCGCGGGGTGCAGCAGCGCCCCCGCCGCCCCGGCCAGCGCGGGCGCCGGGACCGCGCCGCCCTCGGCCCCGGTCCGCTCCTGCGTGTCGGCGGGCGTCCGCACCTCGTGCCACAGCAGCCGCTCCGGCAGCCCGGGGAGGGCCGCCTGCGCCGCCGCCATCAGCACCCGCGCGTACCGTTCGCGCAGCGCCGCGCCCGACCAGTCCACCGGGCCGTGCGGCGCGACGGTCGCGGTGAGCGTCACCGCCTCGTGCCCGTCGTCGGGGCGCGTCGCCGCGTCGTCGGGCCGCAGCACCGTCACCGTGGGCCGCTCGGCGGGGCGTCCGCCGAAGACGGCGGCGGCCTCGGCCGCGCCGTCCGGCGCGTGCACCACCGTGCGGTGGGCGGCGTCCGCGTCCCGGCCGCCGCGCAGCGCCAGCAGCACCGTGAACCGGCCGGGCACCGAGCCGTCGCGCCGCTCCCGTACGGAACCGTCCCCGGCGCCGTCGAGGTCCCGGGCGGCGAGCCGTCCGGCGGCGACCCCCGCCACCACCGCGTCGGCCGGGACGAGGGTGCCGTCCGCCAGCTCCACACCGGCGGCCACGCCGTCCTTCTCGACGATCCGCGTCACCTCGGCGCCGAAGACGAACTCCACCTTGCGGGCCAGACAGCGCTCGTACACCGCACGGGCCAACTCCCGCATGCCGCCCCGCACATACCAACTGCCGAAGGTCTGCTCCAGATACGGCAGCACGGCCGCGGACGCCGGGGCGTGGCGCGGGTCCAGTCCGTACGACAGAGCGCAGCCGTCCAGCAGGGCCGCCAGCCGGGGGTCGCCCAGCTCCCACGCGCCGATCTCCGCGACCGTGGCTGCCTGCCGGGCGCCGCGCAGCAGCCGGCGCTGCCGGACCGCCGGATACGGGTCACGGCCGAGCGGGCGCGGGTCGGCCCGCAGCGGCTCCTCCAGCAGCGGTCTGCGCGTGCGGTCCCAGGCGTCCCTGGCCCGGCCCAGGAAGGCGGCCCACCGCTCACCGGCGCCCGCGCCCAGCGCCGCGTCCAGCGCGGCGACGGAGCCCGCCCGCGACGCGTTGGGCAGCCGTACGTCCGTACCGTCGGCGAAGAGGTGCCGGCTCGCCGGGTCCACCTGGTCGAGCGTCACACTCCGCTCCAGGGACTCCTTGCCGGTCTTCACGAACAGATCGCGGTAGACCGCCGGGAGGTGCAGCAGGCCGGGCCCGGTGTCGAAGACGAACCCGTCCCGCTCGAACCGGTCCACCGCCCCGCCGTAGGTCGCCGAGCGCTCGTACACCGTCACCCGGTGGCCCGCCACGGCCAGCCGCGCGGCCGTGGCCATGGCGCCCATCCCGGCGCCCACCAACACGATCCGTCCCATGGCGAAAAGACTATCCAGCGTCACCGACAACGCGGCGCCGAGCCCGGCGCCGCAGGAACCGGCGGATCCTGGTGGCCAGGAAGAACACCGTCGCGACGCCCGCCACCAGCAGGATCCCCGCGACGACCGCGGCCGCGACCGGATGGAACAGCGCGAAGACGACGATCCCGGCGACGCCCAGGTCCTCCGCCGTGCTCACCAGAACGTTGCTCACCGGCTCGGGCGAGGTGTTGATCGCCATGCGGGTGCCGGCCTTGACGAGATGGCTCACCAGCGCCGTCGAGCCGCCCACGGCGCCCGCCGCCAGCTCCGGCAGCGAGCCGCTCTGCCCGGCGAGCAGCGCGCCGACCACCGCGCCCGCCACCGGCCGGACCACCGTGTGCACGGAGTCCCACACCGAGTCGACGTACGGGATCTTGTCCGCCACCGCCTCGCAGAGGAAGAGCACGCCCACGACGACCAGCACATCGGTCCGCTGGAGCGAGGCGGGCACCTCGTCGGTCAGCCCGGTGGCACCGAAGAGGCCCAACAGCAGCACCACCGCGTAGGCGTTGACGCCGCTGGCCCAGCCGCTCGTGAAGATCAGGGGAAGTACGGACACGGTCGCGATCGTAGCCGTGCGGCCCCGGGGTGGGGAGAAGTACGGAGCCGTGAGTACGCGTACCTAGGGGGCGAGATGAGTAGGGACGCGGATGGGCCGCGACCTGCGTGAACGGAAGAGTGGAGCCCACGGAAGGGGAGCGGCACCGGTACCGCCGGCACGGGGCGGCGGAACGGGTGCGGCACCCCGGACGTGACGGGGGTGCGGAACGGAGGGCCCGGCGACCACGGGGGATCCACGGAGGATCGGTGGATGGCGGGCTCTCCGGCACCACGGGGGAACGGGGTGGGGGACCGAGGGGGCGACCAGGAGGGGAGACCCAAGGGGGTACGGGGGAGTACGGGGGAGGGGGACTGGGGGGTTACGGGGGAACGGGGGAGTTGCAGGGGAACGGGGGATCACGGGGGAACGCGCCGGTCCGGTGCGGCTCATGGGGGATGAGCCGCACCGGACCGGCGCTTTTCGTGGCACCGCGTCCGCACCGCGCCAGCGCCACGTCCGCACATGTCCGCCCATCGGCGCGAAAGCGCAGGTCAGGCCGATTGTCAGTGGTGGCCGTCACGATGGACACATACGGCCACGAAGCCGTCACGCGACGACAGGAGGTTCGTCATGGCCAGTTCCTACGCACGTGCCGCACACCGGCGCCGTACCGACGGCCCTGCACCCTCGCTGACCGGACCACCGAGCGATGTCCACCCCGTCCTGCGCCGGGCCACCGCGCCGCCCGCCGCCCTCGATCTGCTTGCGCAGGCGCGCGGCGGACTGGACGAGGCCGCCACCCTGGACACTCCGAACGAGCGCTACGCCACCGCCCACCTCGCCGCCCTGCGCACCGCCGCCGCAGTCCTCGCGGCCCGTGGCCGGCCCGAGACCACCCCGCGGCGCCGCCAACGGATCAGGAGCGTCTGGGAGGTCCTTCCCGAGATCGCGCCCGAGCTGTCCGAATGGGGCGGGCTCTTCGCCTCGGGAGCCACCCGCAGGGCGCGCGCCGAGGCCGGGATAGCGGGCGCGGCCAGCGGCCGCGACGCCGACGACCTGATCCGGGCCGCCGGGATGTTCCTGCGCCTGGTGGAGCGGCTGCTCGTGCTCGAACCGGTGCTGCCCCAGCCGCGCGAGGAACCGCCACGGCCGGGTGGCGCCGCTGGGTGACCGGGCGGGACGGCCGAGGCAATAGGGTGGGCGCAGTCTGTCCTGTTCCACGCCCCGCCGCCAGGGGCGGCACCGCGCCGAGGAGTCAACTGCCGTGTCGGACCCTTCCCCTGTCAACGGTGGGGAGACGCCATCGCGCCCCCGCGGCTCCCTCCGCACCGCCGTGGTCTGGGAAGTCCTCAAGGACGCCCTCGCCCGCCGGGCCGGGGCGGCGGGCACCGGTGTCCTGGACGTCCTGGACACCGGAGGAGGGACGGGTAACTTCGCCGTGCCCGTCGCCCGTCTGGGCCATCGGGTGACCGTGGTCGACCCCAGCCCGAACGCGCTCTTCGCCCTGGAGCGCAGGGCGGCCGAAGCCGGGGTCGCCGAGCGTGTCCAAGGGGTGCAGGGGGACATCCACGGTCTCTTCGACGTGGTCGGACGCGGCGGCTACGACGCCGTGCTGTGCCATGGCGTCCTGGAGTACGTGGACGACCCCGCCGAGGGCGTACGGAACGCGGTCGACGCCCTGCGCCCCGAGGGCGAGCTGAGCCTGCTCGCCGCCGGGCTGGGCGGCGCCGTGCTCGCCAGGGCGCTCGCCGGGCACTTCACGGAGGCCCGGCAGGCGCTCACCGACCCGGCGGGCCGCTGGGGCGAGGCCGATCCGGTGCCCCGGCGCTTCACCGCCGAGCAGCTCACCGAGCTGGTGGCCGGGGCCGGTCTGCGGATCGGCGCCGTCCACGGTGTCCGGGTCTTCGCGGACCTGGTGCCCGGCGGCCTCGTGGACACCCAGCCGGGTGCCGTGGACGCCCTGCTGAAGCTGGAGGCGGCCGCCGCTGAGCTGTCGGCTTTCCACTCCGTGGCCAGCCAGCTCCACGTCCTGGGCGAGAAAAGGAGCTGACCGCCGACGGCCCGGGGAACCCCCGGTGAACCGTCCGGAACGCCCCGTACATGGCTGATCAGCGGCGCAGCTCCGCATGGAGTGCGCCACAGGCCCCCCAGTGGGGCTCCGGGCGCCGTATGATCGGGGTACACCATCCGGCATGACGGATCGATGGTTGGGGAATCAACGCCTCAGCGACCGAGCCGACATGGCGGCCCGGAATGGCGATTTGGCGTTGAGGGCGGGTTTCACGGGGGCGATTCCCTGCCTATCCTTGAAGGAGCCGCATACCGGTCGCCCCCCGCGACCGACGACTAGGAGGACTCCGTGCCGCTCTCGGAGCACGAGCAGCGAATGCTCGAGCAAATGGAGCGAGCGCTGTACGCCGAAGATCCCAAGTTCGCGACAGCGCTTGAGGGAAGCGGGCTGCGTACATACACCCGGCGACGGGTCTACCAGGCAGTCGCAGGCTTCCTGGTGGGTATCGCGCTCCTCATGGCCGGAATGGTCGCCCAGCAGATCTGGATCAGTGTGGTGGGGTTCCTCGTCATGCTGGGCTGTGCGGTCCTGGCTGTCACCGGTTGGCGCAAAGCGCCCAAACCAGGTGAGCAGCAGCAGGCGGCGGGCGGCGCATCCGCCGACCGGCGCCCATCGAGACAGCGCCGTTCCATGATGAACCGGATCGAGCAGCGGTGGCAGCGTCGCCGCGACGAGCAGGGCCAGTAACAGCAGCCCCACCGCTCGGTCCCACCGAGCGACAGCGGGACCGGGGCAGCAGGGCCAGGACAGTACGGCTGAGGGGCGGACGTTTCAAGCGTCCGCCC
>NZ_JBHZDA010000110.1:20251-23806 GCF_042755665.1 Streptomyces sp. NPDC059142 | reverse complement strand
CTCCTGCGGCGCGGCCGGGCGGGCCGCCGCCGGCCGGGAAGCCGGCCGGGAAGCGAGCCGGGTATCCGGCGAGGGAGCGGGCGAGGAGACGGGCGGGGGCGGCGTCGCCGGGGCCGGGGGAGCCGTCGGCATCGGGTACGGGAACGCCCCGCGCCCGTGCGTCACCTCGACGCCGATCGGCGCCGGGATCCCGCCGAAGGCCCCCGTGGCCCCGGTCGGGTCCGGCGACACCGCGCCCGCCGGGGCCGCCCAGGCGGCGGTCCTGCGGGTCACGGCCCGGATCCGGGCGATCAACTCCCGTACGCTGAAAGGCTTCGCGAGATAGTCGTCGGCGCCCAGCTCCAGACCGAGGACCCGGTCGGCCTCCGTGCCGCGCGCGGTGAGCATGATGATCGGTACGTCCGAGACCTGCCGGATGCCCCGGCAGACGTCGATGCCGTCCATGTCCGGCAGCCCGAGATCGAGCAGGACGATGTCGCCGTACGGGCCGCGCAGCCCCTCCGCGCCCGTGGCGACCCGGCTCACCGTCAGGCCGTAGCGGCCCAGACCCTCGGCCAGGGGCTCGGCGATCGTCTCGTCGTCCTCGATGAGCAAAGCCCTCAGGGTCATGTATTTCCGTTTCTCCGTGAATTCGACCGACACGAGTTCTCCGCCGTATTCGCGCCGGGGCGAACACCGTACGATAAATGAATCCGGCGGACACGCTTTTCACGGGAGTGGGAGCCAGGTCACAGGTAAGGGCCGAATGATGGCATTGTCTTGGTGTTCCTCTAACCTTCGCCTTGGGTAGCGCTCTCTACGGTGTTGAACCAGGTCCTGGCTCCAACTGCCCCCTGGGGAGACACCATGAAGGCTCTGCTCGAACGCGCCCGCTCGTTCCGGCGCCGGGTTGATTTCGAAAGCGAGACATATCGGAAACTGGCCGAGGGGCAATTCCCGCAGGCGCTCTTCGTGGCCTGTTCCGATTCCCGTGTCATCCCCGCATTGATCACCGGCGCACGCCCCGGCGAGGTCTTCGAAATACGGAACGCCGGCAACATCGTCCCGCCGCACGTGCCGCATCTCGTCTCCGGCGAGGCCGCCACCGTCGAATACGCGCTGGAAGTGCTCGACGTACGGGACATCGTCGTCTGCGGACACTCGCACTGCGGCGCGATGGGCGCCCTGGCCTCCGGCAAGGACCTCTCCGACCTGCCCGGTGTGGGCGCCTGGCTGGAGAACGCCAGGCCCGGACTGGCCGCCGTACTGGACCGCGAGCCGGCGGACTCCACGGATCCGGGGGACGCGCGCGTCACGGAGCTGGCGCAGCTCAACGTACGGGTCCAGCTCGCCGCGCTGCGCCGGTACCCGGCGGCCCGGCGCCGTCTCGACGAGGGCCGGCTGCGGCTGCACGGCTGGTACTACGAGGTCCACACCGGCGAGGTGTGGGAGCTGAACCAGGACGACGACACCTTCCGGGTGCACCCGTGCTGAGCCCGGGGCAGGGGTACGGCGGCCCCGTCCAGCCCGGCCCGCCCGGCAACGGCCGCCACCGGGGGCGGCACGCGGGACGCGCACCGGAACGGGACCGGGAACCCGGGCCGGAACCCGCGTACGGAACGGTGCGGCCGGACCCGTTCGACGCCTTCGGCGCGGACCCCTACGCACCCACCGACCCGTTCGACGTCGCCGCCCCGTACGCGGCTGCCGATCCGTACGTCGGCCCGTACGCGGCTGCCGATCCGTACGCCGGCTCCTACGGGGCGCCGCCGTCCGCGCCGCCCCGGCCGCCGGGCCCGCCGCGCCCGGCCGGGAAGGCGCCGGGCGCGGCGGCGGGGAAGAAGAAGCCGGGGGCGGGCCGGAAGCCCGATCTCGCCACCGAGATCACCGCGTCCTTCGTCGTCTTCCTCGTCGCGCTGCCCCTGTGCATCGGCGTGGCCGTCGCCTCCGGCACCCCGCCCGAGCTGGGCATCATCTCCGGAGTCGTGGGCGGTCTGGTCGTCGGCATGGCGCGCGGCAGCACCCTCCAGGTCAGCGGCCCCGCCGCCGGTCTCGCCGCGCTGGTCGCCGAGGCGGTCCTGGAGCACGGGCTCGCCACCCTCGGCGTGATCGTGCTGGCCTCCGGGGTGCTCCAGATCGGGCTCGGGCTGATCCGGCTGGGCCGGATGTTCCAGGCGATCTCCATCGCCGTGGTGCAGGGCATGCTGGCCGGGATCGGGCTGCCGCTGATGTTCAGTCAGGCGTATCCGATGGCCGACGCCAAGGCCGTCGGCGTACCGATCGAGAACATGCTCGGCATCCCCGGGCTGATCGCGGACACCCTGGCCGACCCGCAGAAGCTGATCGCCGCCGCGCTCGGTATCGGCACCGTCGTCCTCAGCTTCCTCTGGAAGAAGATGCCCGCACCGGTGAACAAGGCGCCCGCCGCGCTGGTCGCGGTGGCCGGGGGCATGGCGGTCGCCGCCCTGCCCGGCGTGCACATCAACACCCTCCAGGTCGGCAATCTGCTGGCGTCCGTGCAGATCCCCGGACCGTCCCAGTTCGCCCTGCTCGCCAACGGCGCGGTCCTCACCACCGTGCTCACCTTCACCATCATCGCCTCGGCCGAGAGCCTGTTCACGGCCGCCGCCGTGGACCGGATGCACACCGGTGCGCGTACCCGCTACAACTCCGAACTGGTCGCGCAGGGCGTGGGCAACACGATCTGCGGATTCCTCGGCGCGCTGCCGATGACCGCCGTCGTCGCCCGCTCCTCCGCCAACGTCCAGGCGGGCGCCAAGACCCGGATCTCCCGCACCCTGCACGGCCTGTGGCTGCTCGCCTTCGCGGTGCTGCTGCCCGGGGTGCTCGCGCTCATCCCGATCTCCGTGCTCGCGGGCGTCCTGGTGCACAGCGGCTGGAAGCTCTTCGCCCCGGCGGAGTTCCCGAAGATGTGGCGCCAGGACCGGGGCGAGTTCGCCGTCATGACCCTCACCACGGTCGTGATCGTCGCCACCGCCCTGCTCGAAGGCGTCCTGGTCGGTCTCGCCGCGGGCATCCTGCTGGCCGCGCTGCGGATGTCGCGGACCTCGGTGCGCACCGAGGTGGCCGGCGACACGGCGAAGCTGGTCATGGCGGGCAACGCGACCTTCCTGCGGCTGCCGAAGCTGATCGACGCGCTGGAGGAGGTCGCCTCGGCCGGGATGCCCAGGATCCGCCTCGATCTGACGGCCGTCACCCACTGGGACCACGCCTGCCGCAGTCAGGTCGACGAGTTCGTGGCCCAGCAGCGGGGCACCGGTGAGGTACGGGTGGAGCTGCTGCGGCCCAACATCCCCGACGCGCCCGCCCCGCCCGCCGCGCCGCCCTCCCCGGCCACGGAGCGGGGCGACTTCACGGCGGCGCCGGGACCGACGGCCGAGTGGTTCTACCTCGACCCGACACCGGTCGAGGAGTACCGGACCCCCACGGACCCGGCGGACCCCTTCGGCCCGGCGGACCCGACGGGACGGGGCGGTTACCGGCCCTCGGCGCGGATGCGCTGACCGCCGCGGGGGGGGCGCGCGGGGCCGGGGGCGCCCCCCCTCGACCAGGTCG
>NZ_JBHZDA010000110.1:11462-20241 GCF_042755665.1 Streptomyces sp. NPDC059142 | reverse complement strand
GGGGGGTTTTCCCCCCCCTGGGGGGGGGTTCGCGCTCCCGCCCGCGCCGGGGGGGCGGCCCGCCGCGGCCGCCCCCGGGCCCCGAGGCCGTGACCTCAGCGGCAGGCCGCCACGTTGTCCGCGGTGCCCGGACTGGCCGCCGCCCGGACCTGGGTGAAGTTCGCGAGGAACGCGTCGTACACCGATCCGGTGGTGATGCGCAGCAGCGACTCGTCGTTGTTGCGCAGCGCGGGACCGCTCCAGTTGTGGCTGCCGGTGAAGACCAGCCGCGACACCGATCCCGCGTACTTCCCGTCGATCATCATGTTCTTGGAGTGGACGATCCGGTTGGGCGTGGACGGGTCCGCGTCGTGGTCGTGCTGGTAGCAGCGGGTCGTCAGCCGGGTCTGCCCGTGCAGCGCGTTCCACGTGCCCGTGTCCGTCTCGCTGTAGACGAGATCGACCGTGCACCCCTCGGCTGCCTTGGCACGCAGCTTGTCCGCGACGGCCTGCCGGGTGACCTTCAGCATGGCCGCGCGGATCACCGAACGGTGGCTGCCCGCGCTGTCCGTCCACACGCACTCGACGTTGTCGAGCGTGTTCACCACCGTGTCGCTCGACGCGGTCGTTCCGGCGCGCGGGAAGAAGTACACCTTGTAGTCGGCCGCGTTGGCGTACGTGTACGACCAGGCGGCCCGGTTCTGCTTCCCCAGCTTGACGAAGTAGTCGCTGTACGCCGTGTACAGGGCGGTGTTCCCGCCCACGACCACCGCGCTGTTCCAGAAGCGCGAGTAGTTCGACGGGGTCAGATTCGACGAGGTCTGCACCACGACCTGCTGGGCGGCGCCACCCCCGACGCTGCTGAACAGCACGAACTTGTTGTGGTTGATGCCGCCGCTCGTGGAGAGGCACGACCGGCCCGCCGCGCACAGCTTCACGTACGAGGTGCTCGCGATGTCCGTGCCGAGCGCCGCCTTGAGCGTGTTGTACGGGGCCGGATCGATGCCCGTGGTGCTGACGCTGGACTCGTCCAGCACCACCTGGACCCGCACCGACCGTTCCTGGTGCGCCGTCACCAGATCCTGTGCGACGGTCTTGTCCCACAGGTGGTACAGCGCCAGACGGATGGTGGAGCCCTCGTCGGCCGCCGCGATCAGCGCGCGGATCCGGTCCCTGATGGCGTTCTGCGCCGCCGTGTCACCGGTCGGCTGGTTGAAGACCGTACCCATGGGCGGCGCGTCGGCGGCCGCTGCCGCCGTGACCGGCCCGGCCACTCCCAGTCCGACGGCCAGGACCAGCGCCGTGCCGAGCGCGGCCAGCCGGCCGCGCACGCGCGGGAACACCCGCAATCTCATAGAACCCACGTCTCCCCCCTGAGACATTCCGGCAGTCCTGTAATGGACGTGCCCTCTGTGGCGGGACCATACAGTCGTGTCGTCAAGTCGGTCCACACTCGCCCTGCCCCGGACCGGCGCGCGGTCGCGCGGCGCCGGGCGGAGAACGGAGCCACCCGTGAAGATCCTGATCAGCGCCGACATGGAGGGCGCCACCGGGGTGACCTGGCCCGGCGACGTCCTGCCGGGGACCCCGCAATGGGAGCGCTGCCGCGCCCTGTTCACCTCCGACGTGAACGCCGCGGTGCTCGGCTTCCTCGACGGCGGCGCCGACGAGGTCCTCATCAACGAGGCCCACTGGTCCATGCGCAATCTGCTGCTGGAGCGGCTGGACGAGCGCGCGCAGATGCTCACCGGGCGGCACAAGGCGCTCTCCATGGTCGAGGGGGTGCAGCACGGTGACGTCGACGGCATCGCCTTCGTCGGCTACCACACCGGCGCCGGCACGGAGGGCGTGCTCGCCCACACGTATCTCGCGAACAGCCTCACCGGGGTCTGGCTCGACGGCGTACGCGCCAGCGAGGGCCTGCTCAACGCACAGGTGGTCGCCGAGTACGGCGTCCCCGTCGTCCTGGTCACCGGCGACGATCTGACCTGCGAGGACGCGATCGGTTACGCCCCCGAGGCGCACAAGGTCGCGGTGAAGGACCATGTGTCGCGGTACGCGGCCGTCTGCCGTACCCCGGCCCGTACCGCCGCGGACATCCGCGCCGCCGCGAAGGAGGCGGCGGGCCTGGCCGTACGCCACGCCCCCGTCGACGGCGGCCCGTTCACCCTGGAGCTGGAGTTCGACGCGGCCCATCTCTCCGACACCGCCACGGTCGTCCCGGGCGTCGCGCCGAGCGGGGAACGGCGCGTCAAATACACCAGCGGGACGATGTATGAGGCCATTCGCACCTTCAAAGCGGTCACGACGATCGTTTCGTCCGCCGTGGAGGAGCAGTATGGCTGACATGAACAGCAGCAACATCAGTGACCCGGGCGGCGCCCGCGACACCGGCGGTGACGCCCTCGACACGACAGCGCTCGACGAGGTCGTGGCCTTCACCTCCGACCTGATCCGTATCGACACCACCAACCGGGGCGGCGGGGACTGCCGGGAGCGGCCGGCCGCCGAGTACGTCGCCGAGCGGCTCGCCGCGGCCGGACTCGAACCCACCCTCCTGGAGCGGACCCCCGGGCGCACCAACGTCGTGGCCAGGATCGAGGGCACCGACCCGTCCGCCGACGCGCTCCTCGTCCATGGTCATCTCGACGTCGTCCCCGCCGAGCCCGCCGACTGGACCGTCCACCCCTTCTCCGGCGAGATCAGGGACGGGGTGGTGTGGGGCCGGGGAGCGGTCGACATGAAGAACATGGACGCGATGGTCCTGTCCGTCGTCCGCGCCTGGGCCAGGAACGGGATCCGGCCGCGCCGCGACATCGTCATCGCCTACACCGCCGACGAGGAGGCCAGCGCCGAGGACGGCTCCGGCTTCCTCGCCGACCACCACCCCGAGCTGTTCGAGGGGTGCACGGAGGGCATCAGCGAATCCGGTGCCTTCACCTTCCACGCGGGCCCCGGCATGACGCTCTACCCCATCGGCGCGGGGGAACGCGGCACCGGCTGGCTCAAGCTGACCGCCCACGGCAGGGCCGGGCACGGCTCCAAGGTGAACCGCGCCAACGCCGTCAGCCGGCTCGCCGCCGCCGTCGCCAGGATCGGCGACCACCCGTGGCCCGTCCGGCTCACCCCGACCGTACGGGCGGCGCTCGCCGAGGTCGCCGTGCTGCACGGCATAGAGACCGACGTGTACGCGGCCGACCTCGACGTGGACGGACTGCTGGGCAAGCTCGGACCGGCCGCCGCGCTGATCGAGCCGACGGTGCGCAACAGCGCCAACCCGACGGTCCTGGAGGCCGGTTACAAGGTCAATGTGATCCCGGGGCAGGCCACGGCGTACGTCGACGGGCGGACGGTGCCCGGCGGTGACGAGGAGTTCCGTACCACCATGGACCTGCTGACGGGCCCCGACGTGGAGTGGGAGTTCCACCACCGGGAGGTCGCCCTCCAGGCGCCCGTCGACTCACCGACCTTCGCCAAACTGCGCGCCGCCGTCGAGCGCTTCGACCCGGCCGGGCACACCGTGCCGTACTGCATGTCGGGCGGCACCGACGCCAAGCAGTTCTCCCGGCTCGGCATCACCGGCTACGGTTTCTCCCCGCTCCGGCTGCCGCCCGGCTTCGACTACCAGGCGCTCTTCCACGGCGTGGACGAACGCGTGCCGGTCTCGGCGCTGCACTTCGGTGTCCGGGTGCTCGACCACTATCTGAAGTCCGCCTGAACCCGCGTCCGGTCCGGTCCGCCGGATCACGCCCGAGTACGCCCGGCCCTGCCGTGCCGAGGAGCGAGGAACGTCCGTGATACTGCCCACCGGGCCCTACGGGACCTGGCCGTCCCCCATCGACGCCACCCTGGCGGCCTCGCACGACGGGCGCCCCGAGTACGTCGGGACGGTCGGCGACGAGGTGTGGTGGACCGAGCCGCGCCCGGCGGAGGGCGGCCGGCGCGCGCTCGTACGCCGCCGCGCCGACGGCCGCGAGGAGCCGGTGCTCCCCGCCCCCTGGGACGTCCGCAGCCGGGTGATCGAGTACGGCGGGCTGCCCTGGGCGGCGGCGGAGCGCCCGTCCGGCGGCCCGCTCGCCGTCTTCGTCCACCTCCCCGACCAGCGGCTGTACGCGTACGAACCGGACGGCGCGGCGGAGCCCCGCCCGCTCACCCCGGTGTCGGACGTCGGCGGCGGGCTGCGCTGGGCCGACCCGGTGATCCACCTGGACCGGGGCGAGGTCTGGTGCGTCATGGAGGAGTTCACCGGGGAGCGGCCCACCGACGTACGCCGGGCGATCGTGGCCGTACCGCTGGACGGCGCCGCCGCCGGGGACCGTACGGCCGTCACCGAACTCTCCGACGACCGGCACCGCTTCGTCACCGGGCCCCGGCTCTCCCCGGACGGGCGCTCCGTCGTCTGGATCGCCTGGGACCATCCGCAGATGCCCTGGGAGGGCACGGTGGTGATGCTCGGCCGGGTCGCCGCCCCCGGCCCCGCCGGCACCGCCCCCTTCACCGGGGTCGGGCCGGTGGTGGGGGACACCGACGAGTCGGTCGCCCAGGCCGACTGGGCGCCGGACGGCTCGCTGCTCTTCGTCTCCGACCTGAGCGACTGGTGGGAGCTCCAGCGCATCCGCCCCGGCGGCACGGGCGACGGGGTCGTCGCGAGCACGGCGCTCTGCACCGGCCGCCGGGAGGAGTTCGGCGGACCGCTGTGGAAGATCGGCCTCCGCTGGTTCCGGCCGCTGGCCGACGGGCTGGTCGCCGTCATCCACGGCCGGGGCTCCACCGCGCTCGGCATCCTCGACCCCGGGACCGGCGAACTCGTCGACGCCGCGGGCCCCTGGACCGAGTGGGCCCCCACCCTCGCCGTCCGGGACCACCATGTCATCGGCGTCGCCGCCAGCCCGCGCAGCGCGTACGAGGTCGTGGAGGTGGACACCCGTACCGGAGAGGCCCGCGTCATCGGCTCGGCCCACCACGACCCGGTGGACCCCGCGTACTACCCCGAGCCGCAGATCCGCACCTTCACCGGGCCCGACCACCGCGAGATCCACGCCCATGTCTACCCGCCGCACCACCCGGGACGCGGCGCCCCCGCCGACGAACTGCCGCCGTACGTGGTGTGGGCCCACGGCGGACCCACCGGGCACGCGCCGCTCGTCCTCGACCTGGAGATCGCCTACTTCACCTCGCGCGGCATCGGCGTCGCCGAGGTCAACTACGGCGGCTCCACCGGCTACGGACGCGCCTACCGCGACCGGCTGCGCGAACAGTGGGGCGTGGTCGACGTCGAGGACTGCGCGGCCGTCGCCGAGGCGCTGGCCGCCGAGGGCACCGCCGACCGCGCCAGGCTCGCGGTACGCGGCGGCAGCGCCGGCGGCTGGACCGCGGCGGCCTCCCTCACCGGTACGGACCTCTACGCCTGCGGCACCATCATCTACCCGGTCCTCGACCTGGTCGCGTGGGCCACCGACGAGACCCACGACTTCGAGTCCCGGTACCTCCACTCGCTGATCGGCCCGTTCGACGAGGTCCCCGGCCGCTACCGGGACCGCTCGCCCCTCCGGCACGTCGACCGGATCACCGCGCCCTTCCTGCTGCTCCAGGGGCTCGACGACGTGATCTGCCCGCCCGCCCAGAGCGCGCGCTTCCTGGCGCGCACGGCAGGACGCGGCATCCCGCACGCGTACATCGCCTTCGAGGGCGAGGGGCACGGCTTCCGCAGGGCCGAGACGATGGTCCGCGCGCTGGAGGCCGAACTCTCCCTGTACGCACAGACCTTCGGCATCACCCGCACCGATGTGCCGCGTCTGGAGCTGACCACATGACCTCCCCGATCACGCCGCTGACCCGCCCCGCCCGGCTGCGGCCGGGGGCCCGCGTCGCCGTGGTGGCCCCCAGCGGCCCCGTCCCCGCCGACCGGCTGGAGGCCGGACTCGCCGTCCTGCGCGGCTGGGACCTCGACCCGGTCGTGGCCCCCCATGTCCTGGACGTCCACCCCCACGGCTACCTCGCCGGTACGGACGCGGACCGCGCCCGCGACCTCCAGGAGGCGTGGTGCGACCCGTCCGTCTCCGCCGTGCTCTGCGCCCGGGGCGGGTACGGGGCCCAGCGCATGGTGGACCTGCTCGACTGGACCGCGATCCGCGCCGCGGGCCCCAAGGTCTTCGTCGGCTACAGCGACATCACCGCGCTGCACGAGGCGTTCGCCGTCCGGGCGGGACTGGCCACCCTGCACGGCCCGATGACCGCCACCCTCGCCTTCCTCAAGGACCCCGGGACCCAGGAGTCGCTGCGCGCCACGCTGTTCGCGCCCGAGTCCGTCCGCACCCTCGGCCTGGACACGGCCCGCGCGCTGGTCCCGGGGCGGGCGCACGGCGTCACCCTCGGCGGCTGCGTCAGCCTGCTCGCCGCCGATCTCGCCACCCCCCACGCCCGGACCTCCTCCGCCGGCGGGCTGCTGATGATCGAGGACGTCGGCGAGGAGCCGTACCGCCTCGACCGCATCCTCACCCAACTGCTCCGCTCCGGCTTCCTGGACGGCGTCGCCGGGATCGGCCTCGGCTCCTGGGCGCAGTGCGGACCGTACGAGGACGTCGCAGCGGTCCTGCTCGACCGGCTCGGGGGACTCGGCGTACCGGTGGTCGAGGAACTGGGCTTCGGACACGGTGACACGGCGCTGACGGTGCCGCTCGGGGTGCCCGGGGTGCTCGACGCGGAGAGCGCCACGCTCACCCTGGACGTGCCCGCGCTGACCTGACCTGTCCCGTACGCGGCGGCGGGACGACGACGCACCGGGGCGGCCGGCCCGTCTAGGCTGGTGCGATGCCCGGCCTCCCCGCCCCGCTCGCCGAGGGCGCCCGCACCTATCTCCGCCCGTTCCGCCCCGAGGACGCCGACGAGTTCACCGCCCTCGCCCGCGCCGCCGGGGAGCTGCACCGCCCCTGGCTCTTCCCGCCGGACGAGCCGGACGCGTACGCCGTCTACGCGGACCGGCTCATCACGGACCCCGCACGCGCCGGCCACCTCGTCTGCGCCCGCGAGGACGACCGCATCGCCGGGTTCGTCAACATCAACAACATCGTCCACGGCGCGTTCCGCTGCGGGGCGCTCGGCTACGGCGCGTTCGCGCACGCCGCCGGGCGCGGGCTGATGAGCGAAGGGCTGGGACTGGTCGTCGGCCGCGCCTTCGGCCCGCTCGGTCTGCACCGTCTCGAAGCCAACATCCAGCCCGCCAACACCGCGTCCGTCGCACTCGTACAACGCGCCGGGTTCCGGCTGGAGGGCTACTCGCCGGAGTTCCTGTTCGTCGACGGCGCGTGGCGAGGCCACGAGCGCTGGGCGATCACCGCGGGGCCTGCCGTGACCCCTTCCGGTTGATCTTCATCGTGTCCAGATCGGTCACCGTGGACCGCAGCGCCCCGTGGCCGCACCCCAGCTCCCGCAGCGCCGCCCCGGCCAGCTCCTCGGCGAGCGCGCCCGCCATCTCCTCGCCGTCCGCCGCGTCCGATACCACCTCGTAGCGGTAGCTGAAGTGCTTGAGCGCCGCGTCGTACGTGAGCGAGCCCTCCGGTGTGAACCGCATCTGCGCCAGCCCGTGCAGATCCAGCTCGGCGAGGAGCCGGGCGCGCCGCTCCTCCGTCAGCCCCTCCCAGGTGCCGCGCACGATCACCCGGTACGTGTGCTGAGTGCCCATTCCGCCGCTCACTTCCTCGTGTGCCGGGCCGGCGTCCGTGCCGGTCCGTCCCTGCCTTGAGGCCGCAGCGTACGACGGAGAGGATGGCCCGCATGCGGAATTTCGTGGTCATCGACGCCCCCTCCAACCTCGGGCTGCGCCCGCCCGTCCCGGGCACCGTGCCCGGGTGCTGCAAACTCGCCGGGGCCCTGCGCGAGCGGCGGATCGTCCAGCGGCTCGGCGCCGCGGAGGGCGGGGTCGTCGTCCCGCCCCGCTACGACCGGGGCGACTGGCAGGAGGGCGACGGGGTCTTCAACGCGGCGGCGATCGCCGCGTACACGCCCCGGCTCGCCGACCGGATCGAACACCATGTGCGGGCCGGGGACTTCCCCGTCGTGCTCGGCGGGGACTGCTCCATCCAGCTCGGCGCCTCGCTCGCGCTGCGCCGCCTCGGCCGGTACGGACTGGCCGCGATCGACGGCTCGGCGGACTTCCGCCACCCCGGCAACTCCTCGCGCGTCGGGGCCGCCGGGGGCGAGGAACTGGCCCTCGGCACCGGGCGCGGCCAGCGCGACCTGACGGACCTGGAGGGGCTGCGGCCGTACCTGCGCGACGAGGACGTCCGGCTCTTCGGGATGCGGGACGGCGACGAGGACCGCGCGGAACTGGCCGCGCTGAAGATCTCCACGGTGACCGTCGGCGAGCTGCGCGCGGGGGGCGTGGCCCGAGCCGCCGCGGACGCCCGTCGGTCGCTGGAGACACCGGAGCTCGACGGGTTCTGGGTCCATCTCGACGCGGACGTCCTCGACCCGTCGGTGATGCCCGCGGTCGACAGCCCGGACGACGGCGGCCTCTTCCCCGGTGAACTCGCCGTACTGCTGCGGACCTTGGTGGGCTCGGAGCGGTGCACCGGTCTCAACGTCACCATCTACGACCCGGACCTCGACCCGGACGGCAGGGCGGGCACGCTCCTGACGGACCTCGTCGTGGGCGCGTTGGAGCCGACGCCCGGGGGCACCGCGTAGCGGAGGGGGGGGGGCGGGGCGCGGCCGGGGGCCCCCGCCCGCCCGCGCCGGCGAGCCCGCCCCCCGGGGGCGCGCGGGCCCCCGCCGCGGCCGGCGGGGGGCGCTCCCGCACTCT
>NZ_JBHZDA010000110.1:0-11452 GCF_042755665.1 Streptomyces sp. NPDC059142 | reverse complement strand
TCGCGCGCCCCGCGGGGGGGGCGGGGTGGGCCCCCCCGCGGGGGCGCCCGGGTGCGGGGGCGCCCGCGCGGCCCCCGCGGCCCCCCCCCCCGGCGCCCGCCCCCCCCACGTCGCCCGGTCAGGCCGCGGGGACCACCTTGCGGTCGGCGTACTCGAAGATCGAGCCGTCGGGGTGGACGGCGATCAGATTGCGCCCCGCCGGCGTCGGCACCGGTCCGGCGACGACCCGGGCGCCGCTCCCGGTGAGCACCGTGAGCGTCTCGTCCACGTCCTTGACCGCGATGGTGGCCTGCACCTTGCGCAGGACGTCGATCTCCGAGGCCGGACCGCTCATCAGGAGGAAGCAGCCGACGGCGGCGACCGAGACCCCGCCGCGCTCGAAGCGGAGCGCGGGGCTTCCGGTGAGACGTTCGTAGAACGCCACCGACGTCTCCAGGTCGTCGACGCAGATACGCAGCGTGGTTCCCATGATTTCCATGCCCGTCAGGTTAGTTGGCCGGGCGCGAGGAAGGGAGTGAGGGGCGCGGCGACCGGGCCCGGGTGTTCAGGCGCGACAGCGGATCTCGCCGTGGGGGACCATGAACCAGGCGTCCTCCGCCTCGCCCCACTCCCGCCACGCCGCGGAGATCTCCGCGAGCTGTTCGCGCGTCGCGTGTCCGCCGTCGACCGCCCGCCGCGCGTAGTCCGACGCGACCGTACGGTCCGCCCACAGCCCGCTCCACCACGCGCGCTCCTCGGGCGTGGTGAAGCACCAGGTCGTGGCGGTCGCCTCGATCTCGGTGAATCCGGCGCGCCGCGCCCAGGAGAGCAGCCGGCGCCCCGCGTCGGGCTCCCCGCCGTTGGCGCGCGCCACCCGGCGGTACAGCTCCAGCCAGCCGTCCAGCGCCGGTACGGCGGGGAACCAGGCGAAGGCGGCGTAGTCGGAGTCCCGCGCCGCGACCGTCCCGCCGGGCCGGCAGACCCGGCGCATCTCGCCCAGGGCCCGGACGGGGTCGCCGACATGCTGGAGGACCTGGTGGGCGTGGACGATGTCGAAGGAGTCGTCGGGGAAGTCCAGGGAGTGGACATCGGCGACCGCGAAGCGGACGTTGGTCACGCCCGCGGCCTCCGCGGTCGCGCGCGCCGTGTCGAGGACGGCCTCGGAGGCGTCGACGGCCGTCACCGTGCCCGGCGCGACGAGCGCGGCCAGGTCGGCGGTGATGGTCCCGGGCCCGCACCCCACGTCCAGCACGTCCTGCCCGGACCGGAGTTCGGGCAGGAGGTAGGCGGCGGAGTTGGCGGCCGTGCGCCAGGTGTGCGAGCGCAGCACGGACTCGTGGTGCCCGTGGGTGTAGACGGCGGTCTCCTTCGGCATGGCCGGACTCCCTCTCGTGAAGTGGTCCGGCCACGCTACGCCTCCATGTCGCATGATGAGACATGCGTCTTGCTATGCGGACCATCTGATGGGTGCCCCGTCGGCGGCGGAACCGAGCGGCCGTATGCCGAGCCCGTCGATCACCGTGGTGGGCGGGGCGCCCTCCACGAGCAGCAGCGCGGTGATCGCGTCGGCGTCCCCCTCGGCGAAGTGCACCGCCCCGAGCGGCAGTTCGACCACGGTGGCCGACGCGCCGGGCCCCAGGCCGAGCAGTCCGCGCAGCCAGGCGGCGGACGCCACCGGGTCCGGGGTCTCGACCAGGACGCCGGCGAGATCGTGCGGGCCGCGGTTCACCCGGCCCGGCGCCGAGTACCGGGTCAGGATCGTGTGGCGGTCCGGCGTGTACGTCACGAAGAACGGCGCCCACGGCGGCACGTCCCGCAGGATCGCCTCACGGAACGAAACGGGCGATCCCTCCGGCGCGAAGCTCAGCAGCTCCACGGTGTGCCCCCGGGCGCGCAGCCGGTCCGTCGTGGCGGCGACGTCGCGCACGTGGACGCAGAAGTTCAGCGCGCCGCCGCCCCGGGCGACGAGCGCGTCGACACGCGGCTGCCAGCCGCGCATGGCCCTGCCGTACGGCGAGTCGTGGAAGACGGCCCGGTCCACGACGCTCGACAGCTCGATGTAACGGGTGTCGAGCCGCCACGCGCCGTTGCGGTAGCCCAGATGCGGCCGGTTGGCGTGGGCGGGCAGTCCGGCCCGGGTGTAGGCACGGGCGGCGGACTCCACATCCGGTACGCAGTGCACGAGATGGTCGAACTCGGGCTGCTCGGACAGGGGTGACTCCGGGGACACGGCGCTCCTCAGGTGGGTGGGGTGGGCCCGATCCTCTCCCATTCCTCGCGCGTCAGTCCGTACGCGACATCGCCCCGCTCCGACCCCTCGATCGTCTCCGGCCACTCCTCGAAGAAGGTGTGGAGGTACCGCAGCCCGGCCTTCTCCAGTACCCGCCGCGACCCGGTGTTGACGGTCATGGTCTGCGCGGTCACCCGCTCCGCGCCCAGCACGGTGAAGGCCGTACGGACCAGGGCGCGCGCCCCCTCGGTGGCGTACCCCCGGCCCCACGCGGCGCGGCGCAGCCGGTAGCCCAGCTCCGGGGCGCGCCAGTCCGGTCCGTCCCCGGGGCCCGGTCCCGGGCGGGGCTCCAGACAGAACCAGCCGAGCCACTCGCCCGTGGCCCGCTCCTCGGCCGCCCGGAACCCCGGGCCCAGCAGCCTCGGCAGGGTCGTACGCCGGACCGTGTCCGGGGAGACGGGCCGGCCGCCGTCGATGAACCGCCGTACGCCCGGGTCGTTGTCCAGCGCGACGACCCGGGCCACCTCCGCCTCGTCGTCCGTGAAGGGGCGCAGGCGCAGCCTGCCGGTCTCCAGGACGTGTTCCATGGCCATCCCGGTGATCCTCGGCCGCGCGCCCGGGGGCTGTCCAGCGGATATCCCCGGCGGGGCCGCTACAGCAGCGCCTGCGGCCGGTAGACCGTCAGCGCCTCGATCGCCTTGTCCAGCGTCAGCTCCCGCGGCGCCTCGGCCACTTCACCGTCGAACGCGAGCCGGGTCCCCGGGGCGATGTTCTTGATCCGCACCCGGCGCATCCGGACCGCCGCGTGGACGGGCGAACGGCTGAGCGGGCCGGCCAGCGCGGCGGCGAGCAGGCGTACGCCCGGCGCCCGGCCGCCGTGCACGATCCGCAGATCCAGCAGTCCGTCGGCCAGATTCCGCCGGTGGCCGGGGGTGGGACCCATCTGCTCGTAGATCCCGTTGCCCGCGAACAGCAGCCACAGCGACCGCCGCCTGCCCTCGAACTCGGCGTCGATCTGGTGCTCGCCGCGCAGCACCCGCGCCGCCGCCAGCACCCCGGCGGGCCAGCCGCCGATCCGCGGCGCCCACTGCTCGCGCACCCGGACCAGCTCCGGGTAGACACCCAGGCTGAAGGTGTTGACGAAGTGGCCGGGCGCGCCCTCGTCGGGCCCCGGGGTGAATCGGCCCAGATCTATCCGTACGGCGTCACCGGCCGTCAGCGCCCGGCAGGTGTCGTGGACGCTCTCGATGCCCAGGTCGTACGCGAAGTGGTTGAGCGTGCCGCCGGGGAAGACCGCCAGCGGCAGGGCGTGGCGCACGGCGACCGACGCGGCCCGGTTTATCGTGCCGTCCCCGCCGAGGACACCCAGCGCGAGACAGTCGCCCGCTGCCTTCTCCAGCTCCGCGTCCACCTCCTCCGGCGCGCAGAGCACGACCTGTGCGAAGGGCAGCGCCTCGCGCACCAGCTCCGCCGAGTCCGAGGACCCCGAGGCGCGGTTGGCGACGACGGTCAGCCCCCGGCCGCCGGGCAGCGCGGGCGCCTGGGTGTGCGGCCGTCCCGGGGCGGGCAGTTGCGAGCGCGTCGGCACCAGCCCCCGTACCGCGTAGGCCGCCCCCACCCCCAGCGCCGCGCCCACCAGGACATCGCTCGGATAGTGCACGCCCGTGTAGACCCGGGAGAGCGCCACGGCGGCGGCCACGGGCGCGACCGCGGCGCCCCACCCCTTCGACTCCAGAGCCACCCCGGTCGCGAACGCCGCCGCCGAGGCCGCGTGCCCCGAGGGGAAGGACGAGGTGAACGGCTGCCGCTTGAGCCGGCGCATCACCGGGACCACGTCGAGCAGCGGGCGCTGCCTGCGCACCGCGCGCTTGCCCACCGTGTTGATGGCGGCCGAGGCCAGGGCCAGCGACGCCACGCCCCGCAGCGCCGCCCTGCGCGAGCGCGCGCTGCCGCCCAGCGCGGCCATCCCGGCCGCCGCCCCGAACCAGATCAGCCCGTGGTTGGCGCTGCGGCTCAGCCGGGGCAGTACGGGGTCGGCGCCCGGCCAGTGCCGGTCGGCGACCGCCCGGAAGGCCCGGTCGTCCCAGGATTCGAGCAGCGCGGCGATCCGGGCGCGGCTGACGACGGAGGCGGAGGCAGCGGTGTTCGGCATGGCACGCGGGTACCCCGGCGAGGACGGATCAAGCCGACCGGCCGGGACGGCGGACGGCCCCGGCGCGGCGGCCCGGGCGGACCGGCGGGCGGACAGCGCGTCGAACGGCGAGCGGGACGGCGAGCGGGGCGAGGAGCGGGGCGACGGGGTGGCGGAACCCGAGAAGCGCACAGGGACAAACCTCCGTATAAAGGGCTCAAGATAGCGGGCTCACGGGACGGACCGGCCCACGGGCCGCCACGGAGGTGGCGCATATGCGGCGGACGGCTCCCGAGGGCCGTGGTCCCGTACGCTACGGCCCGCCCGCCCCCGAGGCGGGACTGCCCGCCCTGCCCGAGCTGACCGAGGCGTGCGCGGCGGCGGCCGGGCGGACCGAACCCGAGCCCCCGGGCGGCGGCGCGGTCCTCCGGGAGGCCGCCTGCGGCTACTGGTCCCGCCGCGGACTGGCCGGCGGCCTCGACGACGTGGCCGCCGCGCCCGGCGCCCAGCCGCTGCTCCTCGCCCTGCTCGCCGCGTACGGCGGCGACGTGCTGATGCCCCGGCCCTGCCCCGCCTGGTGGACACCGCAGGCCCGGCTGCTGGCCCGGCCCGCCTACCATGTGCCGTCCCCGCCCGACGCGGGCGGCGTGCCCGACCCGTACGCCCTGCTGGAGACCGTCCGGCGGGTCAGGGCGGAAGGCGGCGTCCCGCGGGTGCTGCTGCTCTGCCTCGCCGACGACCCCACCGCGACCGTCGCCCCGCCCGAAGCGGTCCGCGCGGCCTGCGAGGCGGCGATCGCCGAAGGGCTCCACATCATCAGCGACGAGACCTGGAGCGACACCCTGCACCGCCCGCACGAGACGGTGCTGCTCAGCCCGGCCCGGATGTGGCCCGACGAGGTCACCGTCGTCTGCGACGCGGTGGGCTCGCTCCTCCCGGCCGCCTGGCCCATGGCCCTCGCCCGCTACCCCGCGACCCCGGCCGGGGCCGCCCTGCGCGCCAGGACCCTCGACATCCTCACCGCGCTCGGCGCGTTCGTCGCGGGCCCCGTCGCCGCTGCCGCCGCCCACGCGCTGGACGAACCGCCGGCGGTCACGGCGCGGGCGCGGGACGCCGCCGCGCTGTACGGACGGATCGCCGGGGCCGCCCACCACGCGGTGCTCGCCTCCGGCGCCCTCGCACGGCCTCCCCGGGCGGGCCGCCACCTCTACGCCGATCTCGGGCCGCTGCGCCCCCGGCTGGCCGCGCTCGGCGTCACCGACTCCCTGGAGCTGGAGAACCATCTCGGCGCGCGCCTGGGGACCGCCACCCCGGGCGGCCACCGGTTCGGCGAGGAGCTGGGCGCCCTGCGGGTGCGTCTGCCCACGGGACCGCTGCTCGGGGCGGGCCCGGAGCAGCGTCTGGAGTCCCTCACCGCGCCGGAGCCCCTGGAACTGCCGCAGGTGGCGCGGGCGCTGGAGGACTTCGCGGCGGTCTTCGAGGAGCTGCGCTGACGCCGCGGGACCGGGGCGCCACCGGACCGGGGCACCCCCGGCCGGGCGTGTCAGGGCCTGCCGCCCTCCGGGCCGGGATGCGGTTCGGCGCCCGGCAGGACCTCGGCGCCCGTGAGCCGGTCCGGCTCCGTACGGCCCGTACGGTGCGTACCGTCGGAGCCGTCGGAGTCTTCCGTGGACCGCGTACGCCGCCGCACCCTGCGCCAGAGCGCCGGGCCGCCGCTGACCAGCACCGTCAGCACCACCGCCGCGAGCACGCCCTCCCACGGCTCGGCGAACAGCGAGCCGCCCGCCACCCCGATGAGCTGGTACGTCGCCGCCCAGGCCAGACACGCCGGCACATCGCCCCGGGCGAACCGGCGCAGCGGCCACTCCCCGACGAGACAGGCCAGCATCACCGGAATCCGCCCCGCGGGCACCAGCCGGGACAGCACCAGCACCGTCACCCCGCGCTCCCGCAGCTTGCGCTGGGCCTGTTCGAGCCGGTCCGGCGGAGCGTTCCTGCGCAGCGTCGTCAGCCACCGCGAACCGTTCTTCGAGCCGACCCCGCGCCGCCCGAGCCAGTACAGCGCGACATCGCCGAGAAACGCCGCACCGGACGCCACGAGGAAGAGGAGGACCATCGAGAGCGCCGGGACCGGCGAACTCTGATGGAACGCCACCACCGCCGCCGTACTCACCACCGCCCCCGTCGGCACCACCGGCACCAGCGCACCCAACGCCACCAGCAGAAACACCGACGGATAGCCCACGGCCTGCTGGGTCGACTCGGGAGGCAGCACCGAGAGCTGGGCCAGGAACCGGTCGATCACCGTACGGCCTCCGGCCGCGCGCTCTCGCCGTGCCGCAGCAGATGTACGGCCACCTCGGGCGCGACCCGCGCCGCCTTGCGTACGAACTCGTCGCCCGGCGCGTAGAACTCGTGCGGCCGGACCCCGTCGAAGCCGATCGGCCAGTACGTGCCGTAGTGCACCGGCACCGCCGCGCTCGGCGCCAGCCGCGCCAGCGCCTGGGCCGCGCGCCCCGCGTCGAGATGCTCGGGCCCGAGATGCGGCCCCCAGCCGCCGACCGGCAGCAGCGCCACATCCACCGGCCCCACCGACTCCGCCATGGTGTCGAAGAGCCCGGTGTCGCCCGCGAAGTACGTCCGCGACTCGCCGGTGATCACATAGCCGAGCGCGGGGGAGCGGTGCGGTCCGACCGGCAGCCTGCGCCCGTCGTGCAGCGCGGGCACCGCCCTCACCCGTACCGGACCGATCTCCACCTCGTCGCCCGCGCCCACCTCCGTGATCCGCAGCCCCGCCGGATTGCGGCGCGCGTCGAGCCGCCGCAAGCCGGGCACCGACCGCGCCGCGTCGCGCGGCACGATCAGCCGGGTGCCCGGCCTCAGCCTGGCCAGCGAGCGCAGATGGAGGTGGTCGGAGTGGAGATGCGAGACGAGCACCGCGTCCGCGACCCCCGCCTCGGGCGGTGGTACGGGGCCGAGGCGCCGGCGCAGATGTGCGAGCCGGCGCACGAACACCGGGTCCGTCAGGATCCGCACCCCGGAATCCTCGACCGTGCAGGTGGCATGGCCCCACCAGGTGATGACAGTTCCCAACCCGACCTCAGCTCCGTCCGCCCGGCGCGCACGGGGGCGCGGGGTCTCCCGCTCCCCACCCGGGGTTGCTCCTCGCCCTCAGCGTACGGCCGCCACCCGTGCGGGCGAACGGGGTGCGCCCGGCCGCGCGCCTCCGACCGCCCCGTGCGCGCCTGCCTCACGAAGGCGCGCGCGGGTTAGGGTCTGCGGAACGAAGGCGGGCCCCGGGGGACGGGCCCGGGGGTGCTCGGGGGGAGCGGGGGAGCGGCATGGGCGAGGTACGCGTGACGGCGATCGCCAGCCTGACACCGCTGGAGGAGCTGGACCGCGACCCCTTCCTGGTGGACACCCACGGCCAGCACCTGATGTGCGCGCGCTGGGCCGCCGACAAGGGCTACACCGTCACCCGCCAGCTCTACTTCTACCGGCTGCGCCCCGACCACTGCGGGCTGTGGACCGACGTCGAGGACGGGCTGGTCGACCTCTTCGTCGCCGCCAACGACCGGGTGCTCGACCGGGCGTTCACCTCCGTCCCCGCCTTCGCCGCCGAGTGCGAGCGCCGGGGCGTACGGCTGGAGACGGCCGGCCTGGACGAGCCGTGCTACGACGCGGCGCGGAAGGCGGAGGTCCACCGCAGGCTCTCGATTCCGGCCAGGGCGCGCCCCGCGGCGCGGTGATCCACCGGGCCCCGGGACGCGGGGGCCCGCGCGGCGCTGTGCGAGGCTGGGTGCCGGGCCCGTGAGCCGTACGGGCCGGACGTGAGGTGAAGGCGGAGTGGTGACGACCCGGTGCACGACAGCGAGCGGGCGCCCGGTGCCCCGCGCCGCGTCCCTCCCGCACGCCGGAGCCGGAGCCGGAGCTGGAGTCGCGTGAAGCCGTCCGCCGCCCCACGCACCGCCGCGCCCCGGGCCGTCAGGGGGCGATGGCGCACGACCGGCAGGGCCCTGCTGCGGGTGATCCTCGTCTGGGCGGTGTCCACGGTGACGATGCTGGCGCTCGCCGGCATCCTGCCCGACTTCGAGCTCCAGTCCGCCGACGGGGACAGCCCCACCAGGATCGCGGTCACCGCGGCGTGGGGCGCGGGCGCCTTCGGTCTGCTCGGCGCGCTGGTGTGGCCGGTGCTCGTACGGGCGCTGCTGCTCGTCCCCGCGCTCGTCCTCGGGCTGCTGGTGTTCTTCCTCAACGGCTCGCTGCTGCTGATCGCGCTGCGGCTCATCCCGGACGGCCGGGGCGCCGCCGACCCGCAGACCGCCGTGGTGGTCGCCGCCGTGATGTCCGCCGTCGCCTCCGCGACCGCCACCGGGCTCGCGGTCGGCGACGACGAGGCGTACCGGCACCGGCTCTCGCGCCTCGCCGACCGCCGGCGGCGCAGACGCGGCCGGGGCGGCGACACCGGCCGGAGCGACGTGCCCGGCACGGTCTTCCTCCAGCTCGACGGGGTGGGCCACCAGGTGCTGCTGGACGCCGTCGCCGCGGGGGACGTGCCGCATATCGCGAGCTGGCTGGGGGAGCGCCCCACCCACCGGCTGACACCGTGGCGCACCGACTGGTCCAGCCAGACCGGGGCCAGCCAGCTCGGCATCCTGCACGGCTCCAACCACGACGTCCCCGCCTTCCGCTGGTACGAGAAGGACAGCGGCCGGGTCATGGTCAGCAACCGGCCCGCGAGCGCCGCCGAACTCCAGCGCCGGGCCATCGAGCGCACCGGCGACGGCGGACTGCTCACCCTCGACGGCGCCAGCCGCGGCAACCTCTTCAGCGGCGGCGCCGACCAGCTCGCGCTGGTGCTCTCCATCGCCGCCCGGCGCGCCCGGACCAACCGCTCCCGCGCCGGCTACTTCGCGTACTTCTCGGACCCGGCCAACGCCGTACGTACGGTGGTCTCGTTCGTCTCCGACGTCTGCCGCGAGATCGGCCAGTCCACCCGGGCGCGGCTGCGCGGCGACCGGCCGAGGGTGGGCCGCGGCGGGCTGTACCCGTTCATCCGGGCCTTCGCGACCGTCGTCGAGCGGGACGTCGTGGTCGCGGCGGTGCTCGGCGACATGCTGGCGGGGCGGACCGCCGTCTACGCCGACCTGGTCGCCTACGACGAGGTCGCGCACCACTCGGGGCCGCACAGCCGGGACGCCGCGCGGGTCCTCGCCCGGCTCGACCGGTCGGTCGGCCTGATCGCCCGGGTCGCCGAGCACGCACCCCGCCGCTACCGGATCGTGCTCCTCTCCGACCACGGCCAGAGCCCGGGAGAGACCTTCGAGGGCGCGTACGGGCTCACGCTCAAGGACCTCGTGCGGGCCGGGTGCGGACTGCCCGTCTCCCGGCGGGCCGAGCGGACCAGGAGCGGCGCGGAGGCGCGCGACGCGGCGCGCCACGCCGTCCTCGGCGCGCTGCACCGGCCGGAGCGCACCGACGACGACGGGGCGGAGCCCGCGCGCTCCTCGGAGCCGGTCGTGCTCGCCTCCGGGAACCTCGGTCTGATCTCCTTCCCCGACGTGCCGGGCCGGATGAGCCGGGAGGCGATCGACCGGCGCCACCCGGCGCTGCTGCGGACGCTCGCCAGCCATCCGGGGATCGGCTTCCTGCTGGTACGGAGCGAGGAGCACGGCTCCGTGGTGCTGGGCCACGGCGGCGTGGAGGTTCCCGTGGACGCGCTGGCCGACGACGGGCCGCTGGCGGGGATGGGGCCCGGCGCGGCCGACGCCGTGCGCCGCACCGACGGTTTCCCCCATGTCGCGGACATCATGGTCAACTCGATGTACGACCCGGGGACGGGCCGGGTGCACGCCTTCGAGGAGCAGATCGGCTCGCACGGCGGGCTCGGCGGCGAACAGGCGTGGCCCTTCCTGCTGTCGCCGCTGGTGCTCAGCGCGCCGGTCCCCGACCGCGGTGAACTCGTCGGCGCGGAGCAGGTGCACGCCGTGCTCCGGCGGTGGCTCCGCGAGGGCGGCGGGCCTCAGGTGCCGCTCGGGGCGGAGGGGACGCCGGTGGCGCGGGGGGCGGCACCGGCAGAGGGGACGGCCGCGACGGAGGAGGCCGCGGTGACGGCCCTCACGGCGCCCGGCGCGGGCTCCGGCGACGCCGGCGACACCCCGGTCCGTGCCGGGTCCGGCGCCGACGACGAGGCGAATGCGCTCTCTGCCGGAGCACGCACGACCGAGAACGAGCGGGACCCGGCGTAGCGCGCGTCCCCCGTGCGAGCGGTTTCCGCCGGTAGCAGGACCGGGCCCGGCCGCGCATGGGCAGGGGTGGCATGTCCCAGGAGGTCATGCCCATGCGCTGTGCCCCGCCTCTCGCCCCCCGCGCCGCGGCCGCGCACGCCGCCGCCGTGCGCCGGGCCGTGGTGGTGGGGCTGCTGGTACTGATCGCCCTCCTGGGGATCTCGCTCGCCTCCTGCTCCGCGACCGCGCGGGCCGCCGAGCCCGTACCGCCCGCCTCCGGCGCCCCGGACCCGGGCGGCGAGGGAAGCGGCGAGGGGCAGCAGGACACCGCCGAGACCGACCAGCACACCGACCCCGCCAGGACCGAGCGTCCGGCGAGGGCCCGGATGGAGCCGCCGGACCTTCTGGTGCCGGCCGCCACGAGGCCGTCCCCGAGTCCGAGCCGTGGCGTCCTCGCGGGGACGCCACGGGTGACGGGCCCGACGCGCTGTGCGGTGCTGCGCTGCTGACAGGACGGGCACCCGCGCGTCCCCGGGGAACTCCCCCCCCGCCCCGTTCAGCAGCCTCCACCCCCTTCACGTGAGGACACAGCCATGCCCATCGACGCCTTCGCCGCCCTCAACGCCCTGATCCGCGCGGAGGCCGCGCGCGCCGAGACTCCGAAGCCGCGCCGCCGCTCCCCGCGCCCGAGTACGTCCGACCCCGCCGCCCCCGAACTCGTCCCGGCCGCCGAACGGGCGTCCGCGGAACGGTCGTCCGTCGAACGGACGTCCACGGAAGGGGAACCCGGCGAGAGCGGTACGGCGGCGAGCTGATCGCCCCCGGACCCCCCGGGGGGGGGGCCGGCCCCCGCCGGGGCCCCCCCCCCCACCCACGCCGCCCCCC
>NZ_JBHZDA010000109.1:23823-24148 GCF_042755665.1 Streptomyces sp. NPDC059142 | reverse complement strand
GGTACGGGCGCGCCCGTACCCGCCACGACGGGGTGGAGCACCGGGCTCAGCGCAGCTTTCCGGCACCTGCCCCGGAGTCGACCACACGCGGCACCGAACGCGGCGGGTCGACGGCGGTCCGCAGGACGGGCGTCCAGCCGGCGTCGGGCCGCAGGGTCTCCTCGGGGATCCCCGCGTTGTGGACGGCGAGGAGATCCACCGGCCGGCCGTTGACGTAGTTGTGGGGGGGGGGGGGGGGGGGGGCGCGCCGCCCCCGCCAGGACAGCAGCCCGCCCCCGCGCCCCCCCCACCCCGCGCGCGCGCGCGTGTCAGGGAGGCCCGGCCC